>CAZLTA010000223.1:0-2486 GCA_964562345.1 uncultured Planctomycetia bacterium | reverse complement strand
GACTTAGGATATCTAATAGCAGCAGGAAACGTTAAATCCTTCATCCACTGAAGCATCATGGTAAACTCCCACCCATCCTTAGGCGCTAAAAGAACAATACGGGGCAGAGGTTTAAGAAACGCTATATCAAAAATACCGTGATGTGTCGGGCCGTCCCGGCCCACCAAACCCGCTCTGTCTAAGCAAAACCTGACTCCTAAACCCTGGAGGCAGACATCATGCATAATCTGGTCATACCCGCGCTGAATAAATGTGGAATAAATTGCAACATACGGCTTAAGCCCTTCTTTGGCAAGCCCGGCTGCAAAAGTAACAGCATTCTGCTCCGCCATTCCGACATCAAAAAACCTTTCGGGGAACCTGCTTTTAAATTCCTGCAGTCCTGTGCCATGAGGCATCGCCGCAGTTACGACAGCAACTTTCGAATCCGTAATTCCTAAATCAATCATTGTCTGAGAAAAAACATCGGTATATGTTTTTTGGCCTGTCTTTTTAAAACATCCGCTGTCGATATGAAATGGCGCTGCGCTGTGAAATAAATCAGGGGCTTTCTCGCTGAATAAATACCCTTTGCCTTTTTTGGTCAGGACATGGACAATGACAGGTTTGGAATACTCTTTTATGTTTTTAAATGTAGCAATAAGCTCTTCGATATTATGTCCGTCTATGGGACCGATATAATTAATGCCCATTTCTTCAAAAATGATGCCCGGGGTAATAAGATTCTTTAACGACTCTTCAAACTTTTTCATAGCCTTTAAGGCAAACTCTCCCTTGGGAAGCTTGAGGATAAAATTTTTAAACTCGCTGCTGACTCTATTGTAAAGAGGATTGGTAATAATTCTGTTTAAATACCTGCTGATAGCGCCTATTGTTTTTGAAATCGCCCATTCATTATCATTAAGGATAATCAGCAAATCTTTCTGGACATGCCCCAGATAGTTCAATGCCTCAAATGCCATGCCTCCGACCAAAGAAGCATCCCCGACTATTGCAACAACTTTTCTCTTCTCTCCTAAAATATCTCCCGCACTTACAACCCCCAATCCTTGAGAAATCGCGGTGGAGCCGTGCCCGGCAATAAAATGGTCATGCACGCTTTCTGCAGGATTTGGAAAACCGCTGAGGCCGTTAAACTGCCTTAAGGTATGAAATTCATTTCTTCTGCCGGTAATAATCTTATGGGTATAGCACTGGTGCCCCACATCCCAGATGAATATATCATGCGGAGAATCGAATACGTAATGAAGGGCCAGGGTTAACTCAACCGAACCCAGACTGCTGGAAAGATGCCCTCCGGTTTGAGAAACTGTTTCGATAATAAGCTCCCTGATTTCCTGAACCAGCGCATAAAGCTCGGGAGCACTCAGCTTTTTGATATCCGAGGGGGAATTTATTTTATCCAGCAATTTATTTTCATCCAAATCAAGAGTCCCCTTTTAATAATTCCTTCTCAGTTATAGATTTCGTCTTTATTTTCCCGGAACTGTCTCTTGTGATGAGCTCGATTTTTTTCTCGATTTCAGACAGCTTCTTACTGCAAACCTTAACCAGCTTTATCCCCTCTTCATATAAACTCAACGCATCCTCAACAGAAATATCCACTTTTTCCAGATTACTTACGATTTCTTCAAGACGGTTAAGAGCTTCGTCGAATTTCATAGTTCATCTCTCCTTTAAATATTCCCAGACTTTTTACACTATATCAACTGGATTCTATTTTTTCAACCCGGGATATAACACTGCCTTTATGCAATCTGGTCTTGATTAACTGTGAAATTTTTAAAGCGCGGGAAGTTTTTATGACCTCAGAAGTATCGGCATCTGTTGTCAAACTGTAACCCCGCGATAAAATCGACAGCGGGTTCAGATTGTCAAGATGCTTGAGAATATATTTAAGCCTTTCCTTATTTGCCCTCACAATATTATCCGTACTGCGCCGCAAATCAATCATAACTTCATCCAGGCGCTGGGCTTTCTGAGGTATCAAATTTTTAATTCTATAAAGCCCGTACCTTCCCGAAAGTTTCTCCAGAGCCTTCTGCTTCCTGTCCAGCATATTCAAAAGAGATGCTTTAATCCTTCTGGAATAATTATATATTCTATCCTCAAGTTCACTCTCATCCCGCACCGCAAGCTCCGCCGCAGCAGAGGGAGTCGCCGCCCTTAAATCTGCAACTAAATCCGAAATTGTCCAATCCCGTTCGTGCCCCACAGCCGAAATAACAGGTATATTTGAAGCAAATATTGCCCGGGCAACTTTCTCTTCATTAAAAGCCATTAAATCCTCAATGCTTCCTCCTCCCCGCCCTGTAATAATAACGTCAACCTTTTTATCCATTTTATTCAAATCATCTATAGCCTGTGCGATTTCAGCCGCTGCATATTCGCCCTGAACCCTGACGGGATAAATTACAATATGCAGATCGGGGAACCTTCTTTTCAGAACCTTAATTATATCTTTGACAGCCGCGCCGGTATCTGAT
>CAZLTA010000222.1:0-2489 GCA_964562345.1 uncultured Planctomycetia bacterium | reverse complement strand
GGACGCTTCGCAGCCCTAAAGGACGCTTCGCAGCCCTAAAGGACGCTTCGCAGCCTGCAGTTACGTTATTTCATGTATTATATGAAATAAGCGGGTTAATATTTCATGCTGTGTATGAAATATTCGGGTTACGTTTCCGCATTTACACATTGGTCAGTTTATCATATACTGTTTTTATGAAATTGGATAATCCGCTGGTAATAATCCCGGTTCATAATGAAGAGAAACTTTTAGGCGGTGTGTTAAAAAATATCCTTGAATTGGGTGTGTTTGATGTTCTTGTTATTGATGATGGTTCCTGTGATGGAACTTATGAGGTTGCAAAATCGTATAATGTGGTTGTGATGAGAAACGATGTTAATTCAGGCAAGGGGGCAGCATTAAAGAAAGGTTTTGATTATGCTTTAAAAAACGGATATAGTTCTGTAATAACAGCTGATGGAGACGGCCAGCATAAGAGTGAAGACTTGTTGACAATTTATCAGGCTGCATTAAAAAACAATGCCGATATAGTAATAGGGAACCGCATGCATCATCCATCGGGAATGCCAAGAATAAGAAAAGTAACCAATGCGGTTATGTCCAGGCTGCTCTCTTGTTTAACCAAAACAGAAATTCCGGATTCACAATGCGGATTAAAATTAATTAAAAAAAAAATTCTCAAGGATATAAATATCTCCAGCAGTAAATTTGAAGTTGAGTCTGAAATTTTATTCCAATCTCTGCGTAAGGGTTATAATGTCGAATCCGTGAATATCTCATCTGTATACTTTGCTGAAAGGAAGAGCCATATCAGGCCGTTACAGGATACGATACGGTTTTTCAGGTATCTGGTAAAAGGCTTCTTTTATAAATGAGCTTTGAATCCCAAAGAGCGGCAATGGTGCGAAACCAAATTGAATTCCGCGGTATTAAGGATGTCAATGTTATTCGTGCTATGCTGAAAGTAGAGAGAGAAAAATTTCTGCCCCAATCGCTTATGTCCGGAGCTTATCCCGATTGTCCTTTACCCATTGGCTGCGGGCAGACTATTTCTCAGCCCTACATGGCTGCTTTGATGAGTGAATGTTTGAAAGTTGAAAAGAATGATTCGATTTTAGAAATCGGGACGGGAAGCGGTTATCAAACCGCAGTTCTTAAAGAGATGGCACGTGTTGTCTATACTGTGGAAAGGCATTCTGAGCTTTTAGAACAGGCAGAGAATATTTTAAAAAGTTTAGGATACAGTAATATATATTTTAAATTGGGAGACGGTACTCTGGGCTGGTATGAGTTTGCACCCTATGACAAAATCATTGTAACCGCCTCTTCTCCATCTATCCCTCAGGATTTGTTTCGGCAGCTTAAAGAAGGGGGACGGCTTGTAATTCCTGTAGGAGGAAGGGATCATCAGGTATTACAGATAGTAGTTAAGAAAGGTAAAGATATGGTGAAAGAGGATGTCTGCGGTTGTATTTTTGTTCCGTTGGTTGGAAAAAAAGGCTGGGAGGAATAAAAGAAGAGATAATGAGACAATGAAGGATATTTTAGCAGTTATTTTAACCTCTGCTTTGCCTGTTTCAGAATTGAGAGGAGCTATTTTTAACTATCATTTTACTCCTTTTAAAGCGCTGGCAATTTATTTGATAGGGAATTTATTACAGGTTCTTTTTTTATTGTTGGTTTTTGCCTCTGTTGCTGAAATGCTGAGAAATTTTTTCCCCCTGAAGAAATTTTTTCTCTGGCTCCAGGAGTGGACACAAAGGCATGCCGAACTGGTTAAGAAATATGAATTTTTAAGACTTGTTTTATTTGTTGCAGCACCGTTCCTTATTACAGGTGCCTGGACAGGTTCTTTTGCTGCAGCTATATTTAAAACCAGATTTCGTCAGGCTGTTTTGGCTATTATACCGGGGGTATTTATTGTAACAGCTGCTTCCTGAGGCAGTTTGTGCTTTTTTAACTAAAAATTACATATGAAATTTAAATTAGTCAGTCCTTATAAACCTGCGGGTGACCAGCCGCAGGCAATCGAAAAGCTTTCAGATGGAGTTTTAGAAAATAAAGCATGTCAGACACTTTTGGGTGTTACCGGGAGTGGAAAAACATTCACAATTGCCAATGTTATAAGCAATGTCAACAAACCAACTCTTGTAATTTCCCATAATAAAACACTTGCCGCTCAATTATACCGGGAATTCAAAGATTTTTTCCCTTACAATGCAGTAGAATATTTCGTCAGCTATTATGATTATTATCAGCCTGAAGCATATGTCCCTCAGACAGATACTTATATAGAAAAAGATGCTTCGATTAATGAAGAGCTGGATAAATTAAGATTGAGAGCAACCTCTGCTCTTATGATGAGGCAGGATGTAATAATTGTCGCTTCCGTTTCCTGTATTTATAATCTGGGTTCTCCCGCAGAATATTCAGAGCTGCTTTTTAAACTGGAAAAAGGCTCTTTTATACCGAGAAAGAATGTCTTGAGGTCTTTGGTTGAGATTCAA
>CAZLTA010000221.1:0-2565 GCA_964562345.1 uncultured Planctomycetia bacterium | reverse complement strand
CTCTGGCCTTTTTTAAACGGGCCGAATTCTACGATACCGTCAATCTCGGATATTATCGCAGGATTCTTGGGCTTTCTGGCTTCGAACAACTCTGCAACACGAGGTAAACCGCCTGTAATATCACGGGTTTTAATTGATTTTCTTGCCATTTTCGCCAGCGTATCTCCTGCCGAAGTTTTTTCTCCATCTTTAACCAGAATAATCGCTCCCGGAGGCAGAGGATAAAACCCCATGACTTCTGTTGAATCATCATTCAAAACCAAAATTTGAGGATGATATTCTCCTTTATATTCTACAACTATCAGCCTTGTATGACCGCTTACTTCATCATATTCTTCTTTAACCGTATGTTCTAATTCGATATCTTCATATTTTACAACACCGCTGATTTCTGTAAGAATAGGCGAAGTATAAGGGTCCCATTCAGCAAAAACCACACCTTTTTTGATACTATTATTGTCTTTGAATTTGACCAACGCACCTTGAGGAAGCGCAAATCTTTCCAGTTCTCTGCCTGTCTCATCATTGATGCTTATCTGCCCGTTCCTGTTCAAAACCACAGAATCTTTATCTTTTTCGGCAATTCTAAGGTTATGGTATTTAATAACACCATCAAAACGAGCCTGGACATAAGACTGTTCAATTATTCGAGTTGCTGTTCCACCAATATGGAAAGTCCTCATTGTAAGCTGGGTACCGGGTTCTCCTATAGATTGAGCAGCAACAATACCAACCGCTTCTCCTAATTCTGCGAGTCTTCCAGAAGATAAATTCAATCCATAGCATAATCTGCAAACACCGTCTTTGGTTTCACAAGTAAGAGAACTCCTTATTTTTATTTTCTCAGCACCAATCTCCTCTATCTTAGCTGCTTTCTCTTCATCTATAAGTTCATCTGCTTTAACTATAATTTCATCAGTTACAGGATTAACAATGTTATTGCAGGCAATCCTTCCCATAATCCTGTCTCTCAAAGGCACAACAACTTCATCCCCTTCAATAATAGCCGAGATAAATATTCCATTAACTGTACCGCAACTTTCTTCTGTGACTAAAACATCCTGAGCAACATCAACAAGCCGCCTTGTCAGATAACCGGCATCCGCAGTTTTTAAAGCGGTATCAGCCAGCCCCTTACGGGCACCGTGGGTGGATATGAAATATTCCAGAACCGAAAGCCCTTCTCTGAAGTTAGCTATAATAGGATGTTCAATAATTTCACCGGATGGTTTCGCCATTAGGCCGCGCATCCCGCAAAGCTGCCTTATCTGCTGACGGGACCCTCTGGCTCCGGAATCAGCCATCATAAAAGGCGGATTAAAGACTTCCATTTCCTTAAAAGTCTCGTCTTCAATAATGTCTGTCGTATGAGTCCAGATATCTATTACTTTGTTATAACGCTCACCGTCTGTGATAAAACCTTTTTTATATTCATTTTCCACTTTTAGAACTTCTTCCCTTGATTTTTGTATAATATCTTTTTTGTTGGAAGGAATTTTTAAATCATCTATTCCCATTGAAATCCCCGCCAGAGTTGAATATTCAAATCCGAGTTCCTTCATTTTATCCAACAGCATAACTGTTTCATGATGCCCGCATTTTTTATAAACATCCTTAACAATTTCAGCAACTTTACCTTTGTTTAGAACAGCATTTATATACAGAATACCCTCAGGCAATATGTGATTGAACAAAACTCTACCCACAGTCGTATCGATCAATTCCCCGCCTATACCCACTTTAATCCTGGCATGAATATTTACTTCTTTATCGTTATAAGCATAAATTACTTCATCTAATCCGGAGAATATCTTGCCTTCTCCTAAACATCCGGCTTTATCCTTAGTCATGTAGTACAAACCTAAAACTATATCCTGAGTAGGAGCCATTAACGGCCTTCCGTTTGAAGGAGCAAATAAATTGTTGGAAGCAAGCATCAGAAGACGCGATTCCATTTGAGCCTCAATAGAAAGAGGAACATGGACAGCCATCTGGTCACCGTCAAAATCAGCATTAAAAGGAGTGCAAACCAAGGGATGCACTCTAATAGCTTTACCTTCAATAAGTTTGGGCTGAAATGCTTGAATGCCTAATCTGTGGAGTGTCGGAGCACGGTTTAGAAGAACTGGATGGTCTTTTATAACATCCTCTAAAATATCCCAGACTTCCTCAGTTGCTTTTTCAATCAGTTTGCGGGCACTTTTTATAGTATGAACATGCCCCCTCTCTCTCAATTTTCTCAAGATAAAAGGCTCAAATAATTCCAGCGCCATAAGTTTGGGTAAACCGCATTCATAAATCTTTAAATTAGGCCCGACTACTATTACACTCCTGCCGGAATAATCCACACGTTTACCTAAAAGATTTTGACGAAATCTGCCCTGTTTACCCTTAAGCATATCAGAAAGAGACTTTAGAGGCCTATTGCCATGCCCCATAACAGGCCTGCCGTGTCTGCCGTTTTCAAACAAGGCATCCACCGCTTCCTGAAGCATCCGTTTCTCATTCCTGACAATAATCTCAGGAGCCTTAAGCTCGATAAGTTTTTTTAACCTGTTATTTCTA
>CAZLTA010000220.1:0-2567 GCA_964562345.1 uncultured Planctomycetia bacterium | reverse complement strand
TAAAAACGCGCCTATAAAAATAACTGCTCCCATCATACACCTCCTTTCATTTGAAATTTGATTCCAAAAGCTTCTCTACAAATCCCAAACAGCAATCAAAGCTAAAATTGCTCCGCCAAAAATGCCCAGCAAAGTTTGCCAGCGCAATTTACTAACCAGATCTTTCTGACTGCGGTCAGAAAGAATAAATATCTTCTCTGTATCTCCCTGAGTTATTACTACATCAGCCAGATCATCTATAGAATTTGATTCCAGCTCTTCTTCCAAAATGTTCTGCTCTATTCTTTTAACAGCAAAATTCCACTCCTCTTTACTGATTTCGCCGTCTTTATTTAAATCAAACTCTGATAATCTTTGGGGATCTTGTTTTAACTCCTCCAATCGATTTGCTGTTTTTTCCCTATAATAACCTAATGGATCAGGCTGTTTTTTCGCTGTCCCTAATATATATACTGACTCATCTTCACAAATATACCATTCCCGGAAGCGTAATCTATATGTACCAAAAAGCCCTCTATATTTCAGATTGTGTTCGTTCATAAAATTAATTAATTCAAGAGGCAAAGATTTTTTCCATCCTGTTTGAAATTCATAATCCTTAGATAAAATTAATTCAGCTTTGTCGGGTAAAACCAAAATTTTACCGGTCCCATCATCCAGCCAGAACGGAGAATAAGTACTATCTCCTCCAGCAATTTTTATCCAGTTACCTGAACGGCCGCTGCTCTGGTAACGTTCTATACTATAACGGTAGAATACACACTCTGCTTTATTAAAAGGACTTAGCAAAGGTTTAGTCTTTTTAGCTTTTCCAACGAGTTCAACCAACCCTAAAGCTAAGCTGCGAATAGTCGATGTGGGAATATTTTCAATCTTTCTTTCTCTGCGCAGACGAGTAAACCCCCAAAAAAATCCCCCGGTTCCTAAAACAAATAAAAATAACATTTGAAATAAATCTTCATACATAATTTATCGCCTAGTTTTATTCTTTTGTGGAATTATATCAAATTTTATATAAGATAGAAAATTAAAAACGGGATAAGTAATGTCAAGGATCATGGATACTTTTATATTCAAACTTTTTAAAGAAGAATTCTTTCTACTTGGATGAGAAAATTTGAGATAGAAAATATTTAGGAAATTACCGTTCGATTGGATATATCGGATAAGCACCTTGATATAACTTGCCATCCGTACTAATAGTAACAATATCAGCTGATTTAAGCGCTATTTGCCGGCTCCCTATTTTAAAAATATATTCATCTGCTACGAAATCATGCCTTAAATTCCGGATACCTAATACTACGGATTTCTTATAACGTATCGCCAAAGGAATTCCATGAGAAACCTCATATCCTACGTTGCTAAAGAACCCTAAAACATGAGCATCCTGTAAAATTGGCCCTAAGACTGCAGTTTTAATTTCACTTGTTGCTAAAATCAGCCCACCAATGTCAGGGTCAGAATCTACTTTTGCAATTAAATCTGCGCGTTTTCCCTCATCAAGGTAATCATCTATTGTAATAACATAACCTCTTACAGCCCTGTTTCCGATAAAAACACCCCTTCCTAATGCAGAAACACTTAAAGGTATTTCTACATAATTAAGCGGTTTTTTATCATAGACCTCTTCTTCATCCAAAGCCCTGACTTGAAGAGAAATAACCTTATTTTGTTCAACAACAAATTCATACTGTATAGGCCGCCCTCCAAAAAGGTCAAAAATACCTGCCTTCGCGGTATCTGGATCTCCAAATAATGTGGTATAAAGCTCATTATAAACATCCGGATAAAGAAATTCCAATGTCGAAGCATCACTGGTCTCCATATTGCTGATAGGAATACCTGCCCGGGAAAGGCCGGACATTATATCTACTCCCAAAGAACGTTCTTTTAAAATTCCTGTTATTTCACCATCGACAGTAACATTCACTGTTCCAGCACCAGATAAGGATTGAGAATAATTCCCGAATCTCATAGCCTGTATAATAATCCCCATGCCGCTATCATCAGGAATACCAACACTCCTTCGATACAACTGAGCAGCTTCTGAATTATAAGACTTAACAGCAAGATCAACTGCAAGATACAACTGTTCGTAAGGACTCATGTTCATAGGGTCCTCTTCCATCTCTAAACTTCCGCTGCTAAGACCATCTTCCCTGACTTGATCTATCAACTGCCTATACTCATAGATGATTTCTCTTATAGCATTAGCATTTAATTGCTTTTTAGTTCCAACTCCATACTCTTCTTTCACCAGATTCATTGCCTGTCTTAAATTTTCGTCTTTAATTCCTAAATATTCTACTGCCCACATATATTCAGCAACACGATAATTTTCCCAGGCAAATCTCTCATCCTGTGTTTCTGTTATAAGATTTTCCACAACTGATTTATTCATGCCGACATCAAGCATCGTCAAAAGCACCCCCGGATGCGGTATAACCGGAGAGCTTCGCACAGAAAAAAGCAAATTGCGGCCGAATTCTTTACTAGTACGCTGCTCCAGTTCTGATACAATTTGATCTATGATATCATGTTTTTCTACCTCGGACATATTTTCC
>CAZLTA010000219.1:0-2616 GCA_964562345.1 uncultured Planctomycetia bacterium | reverse complement strand
CGAAAAGATTTTAGAGGAAGTCAAAAGAATTGCTGATAGAGAAGATTTAGATGCTGCTGCTAAATTAAATAGTGCATTCGCTGTGACCAGAAGTGTAAAATTGGAAAATATAGAGCTGTTAAAGGTATTGATAAAAGTGCTTTACAATGACAGAAATTTATTTTTCAGGTATAAAATATTTCGGAAATTTACTGAGTTGTTAGCACCCGAATTTACCAAAATTATCCGGCAGGGTATGGATGAAAAGGTATTCAATACAACCTACCCGAACGAAGCAGCCCACTTGATTTTCGAGATAGCCAATACACTTTCCGGAAAAATTCCTGACCTTATCATTGACTTAGATAAAAATCCCGAAAATATAAACAAAGTTGAGAGGGAATTTAAAGTGTACGAAAATGCCATAGAAAGAATACTCGGAGCTAAAGAAGGAACCTTTAACATTGTCAACCGAAATATTTTAAAAAATTTTTCTGAGAAACTGCAAGATTAATATGAATGAATCATTTTGATTTTAATCACGAATCTTAGGAACAGGAGGGAAAAATGTTTAGCATTAAACTCGGTTTAAAAAATTTAACCCGTCAGAAAAGAAGGCATGTTATTACAATTTTAGTGATTGCTTTTGCCTTTTTTATTTATCTGTTTCTGGATTCTTTAATGGAAGGCATGACGGAAATGTCTTTTAAGAATATAAAAGAGTATGAAACAGGAAGCATCCAAATCGCTTATCCTGACTATTGGGAAGACAAAGATAAACTGCCCCTGGAAAATTTAATTGATTTTAATAAGGATATGGAAGAAAGCTTGAAAAATATGGAGGGCGTATTGGCGATTTCTCCTGAATTAAGATTCAAAGCCAACCTGAATAACGGGATTGATGAAATTGAGGTCCAGGGTGTCGGCATCTCTATTGAGCAATACAACGAGGTTTTTGCGACTCAAAATCATGTCATTGAAGGTTCGATGTTTGCCCCGGGGGAATCAAAAGCGGTGATGGGTGTGAAATTAGCCGAATTAATGAGCTTACAAGTAGGTGACTATATTACCCTTTTGTTTAGAACGAAAGAAAATACTTTTAATACGATTGATTTGGAAATTTCGGGAGTAGTGCACACACCCAATCCCTTAATCAATGGCGGGAAAGTTTTTGTGCCTTTGGATGTTGCCCGGAAAGCTTTGAATGTTGAAAATGGGGTTAGTATGGTGGCCGTTAAAACAAATAGGAATACCGATATTGATGCAACCATTGAACATTTTCATCAAATTTTTGAGGGAAAAAATCTGAAGATTCATGCTTACTCCTGGATGGAGTCTGCGAAAACTGTCATAGCTATCCGTACGGCAGAGGATGCGGAAACTGCTGTCATGTTATTTATTATTTTATCCATTGGTATGATTGGAATCATCAATAATATTGTTCTGTCCAGCCTGGAAAGAACCAGGGAAATCGGCATGATGAAAGCATTGGGAATGCGGGAGTGGGAGATTGTCTCGGTCTTTATGGTAGAAGCAACCGGTCTGGGTATCCTTGGAGGATTGGCCGGCTGTATTTTAGGCTCTGCAGGTGTTTGGTGGATCACTGAAATCGGATATGATTTAAGTTATATCGGTGGAGATATGTCCTTATATGGCATACCGATAATCGACAAAGTTTATGGAGCTTGGAATTTTTCTTCTTTTGTTTTCATATTCTTTTTTGGAATAGTGGTTGCTCTAATTTCCAGCATAATTCCTTCCTACTGGGCAGCACATAAGGACCCGGTAAAAGCCATCTATAATCGTTAGGGGGAAAACCGTAATAAAGAATAAAATAATTAAAGAAAAAATTCTTAAATGCATGTATCGGATTGTTTATTAATGGATAAAAAAGAATGATAGATTCATTAAATTTATAAAGGAGGTAAATTAAATGTCTTTACTTGAACTAAAAGATGTCAAAAAAATTTATCAGCAGGGGAAAATAAAAGTACCTGCCTTGAGAGGTGTGGACTTGAATGTGGAAGAAGGTGAGTTTACCACCATCTTTGGTCCTTCCGGTTCCGGAAAAACAACACTTCTAAATATGATAGGCTGCCTGGATACGCCTACTGAAGGAGAAATTCGACTGAATGACAAGAAGGTCAGTGATTTATCCCGAAAAGCACTGGCTATGACCCGTCGCCATAACATCGGCTTTGTTTTTCAAAGCTATAACTTGATTCCGGTATTAACGGCTTATGAGAATGTAGAATTTGCCATTCGCTTGATTGACCATACCTCGGTATTACAAATCAAAGAGAAAGTATTAAAAATATTGGATGAAGTGGGACTCAAAGGATTTGAGAATCGAAGACCGAATGAACTTTCCGGAGGAGAAAAACAGCGGGTAGCCATTGCCAGAGCCTTAGTAAAAGAACCCAAGATTGTTTTAGCCGATGAACCAACGGCCAATCTTGATTCTAAAAATGCTGCGGATGTCGTGGATATCATGCGGAAAATGAATAAAGAATTAAACACGACATTCATTTTTTCAACTCATGACCCGATGGTCATGAAATATGCCAGAAGATTAATTAATTTGAAGGATGGTATGATTTCTGCTGATGAAAGGAGGGGGTAAAAGATGTTTAGCTT
>CAZLTA010000218.1:0-2630 GCA_964562345.1 uncultured Planctomycetia bacterium | reverse complement strand
CATACCTCCTGCCGCATTGGAAATGATAAGGTATTTGGCACCCAGTTCTCTCATCACTCTAATCGGATAAGTCACCTCATAAGGTGTATATCCTTCATAAATATGGAATCTTCCTTCCATAATAACAACATTTTTACTGCCGATTTTACCGAACACCAGTTCTCCTTTATGCCCTTTGACTGTCGAAACCGGAAAATGCGGAATATTTTTATAAGGAACGGCTTTCCTTTCTGCTGCTTTTTCTCCGAACGCAGAAAGCCCGGAGCCTAAAACAACCGCTACTTCAGGTTTTACCTTTACCTGCTTTTTTATAAATGCTACAGTCTCCTTAATATTCTCTCTTAAGCTATTCATTTTAAACCTCCCTTTAAACTATCTTAAATAAACACTGAGCTGGATAAGAGTCCTGACCAGAAACGACCTCAAAAATATTATCAGGAAAAAAGCAATCACAGGAGATAAATCTATTCCCACTCCATATCCCAGGGGCAAAAACTTTCTTATCGGAGCAAGTAAAGGCTCAGTTGCCTTATACAGAAACTGAACAATCGGATTATACGGGTCAGGATTGACCCAGGAAATAAGCGCCCGGACCAGAATCAGCCAGTAATATATGGTCAAGACTATATCCAGAATCCTTGCAGCTGCCTCTATTAAGTTCGCAATAACAAACATTTTACCTACCCAGTTCCTTTGCCCGCCGGCGGGCTTTCTTAATGCCCTGCTTCACGAGCTCTGAGAATCCATTCTGATTCCAGAAATCAAGGCAGGCCTCAGTTGTCCCGCCGGGAGATGCAACTTTTTCTATCAACTCATCATAAGATAAACCCATATCACGCAATATGCTCATAGTTGCAATACAAGTATCCATTGCAATTTTGTCCGAGATATCTGATAACCCAATTTCCGATGCTGCTTCTCCTAAGGCCTTGAGAAAATATGCAAAATAAGCCGGGCCGCTGCCTGACACAGCAGTAACAGAATCCATCAAATCCTCGCTGATTTCTTTAACATCTCCGACAGCAGCAAAAATATCTCTGGCAATATCCAAATCTTTTTTAACAGCAGACTCTCCTTTTGTAACAACTGTAAATGATTTCCCGACCAAAGCTCCCATATTAGGCATCGCCCTTATGATTCTAGCTTTTGCCAGATAGCTCTGGATAAAAGGCGTGGAAATTCCCGCACATATCGAAATAAAAAGTTTGTCTGTTTTTAAAAGAGCATCTATTGCCGCAAGTAAATCCTTTATTTCCTGCGGTTTAACAGCCAACAGAATTGTTTCTGATTGTTCTATAAGAGAAGCCAAATTTAAATATTCAATCTGAGCGTATTTAGCAGAGACCTGCTCAACCCGTTTTTCTTCCTTCTCATAATAATAAACCTTATAAACTTTTTCCTTAAGTAATCCTTTTGTTATTGCCTCGCCCATTTTTCCAAAGCCTATAATTCCTATATTCATAATCTCTCCTTAAATACAGCGCGTCCTATTCTTATAAAATCAGCTCCTTCCTCAATCGCCGTTTGAAAATCATCACTCATGCCCATGGAAAGATAAAACTTTCTATTAAATCTTTCTCCCAAATCTTCTGATAAATTTTTAAGTTCCTTAAAATAAGGCCTACAATCTTCTGCGTTTTCAACGACAGGTGCAACAGTCATAAAACCCATCAAATCAAGATGCGGCAATTTTAGAACTTCATTCACCATTTCATCTGCCTCATTCGGATTTATTCCGAACTTACGCACTTCCCCTGAAATATTTACTTCGATAAACACCTTCATAACCTTATTTTTTCTTAGCAGATTTTTTTCAAGCTCATGAGCCAGTTTCAAACTGTCCAGAGAGTGCAGGTAATCAAACATCTCCACCGCATATTTTACTTTATTAGTCTGTAAATGACCAACCATATGCCAGTTAATATTTAATCCTTTAAGCAAATCCACTTTTGTTCCTGCCTCCTGCACCCTGTTTTCCCCAATCTCATTCAGCCCGGACTCAACTGCCTTTTGCACTAAATCAGCCGTGATTCCCTTAGTAACAACCACTATTGTGATATCCTCCGGACACCTATTGCTTATTAAAGCTGCCTCTTTAACATTTTCTCTCAAAAATTTTATATTCTCATCAAACATTGCCCAATAATTTAGCATAAACCCTGCAGCTATGTCAACGAATCCCGATTTTCCAACTCTGTTTCTAAAAGTCCTCTTACAGAATTGCCGATAAAAACTCTTTCTGCTTTTTCTATATCATCTAAATGCAATAGTTTCTCAAAAGCCTTATCTGTTTCCAACAAATGCCGCCTTAATATTCCCGGCAGCAGCCCGCATTTTAAAGGCGGAGTATAAAGCTTGCCCTGGATTTCAAAAAACAAATTGGAAATTGTCCCCTCTGTAAATTCTCCGTTTTTGTTCAGAAAAATAACTTCGAAAAAACCATCTTTTAAGGCTTCCTCTCTTTCTTTATCATAAAACTCTCTGCATGTTGACTTATGATATAAGAACAAATTCTCGGGATTAATTCTTATCGAACTTATCCTCACTCTTACAGGAAGATTTAAATCTTTTATTATTTCATAATCAATACCAATACTTCCTTCCAAATTAACAACTACTCTAATCTTATA
>CAZLTA010000217.1:0-2638 GCA_964562345.1 uncultured Planctomycetia bacterium | reverse complement strand
CCAGATTTTATAATCCATCATATAGCTTATGGGCTGCAGCGGCCGGAAAGAATCTCCCATTATCTCAAGATGGAATATATCCTTGAATAAAACCGGTATATTTGAAAACGACCTTATTAATACATTGTTAACTACAAGCGCATTGTCATCGTAGATAAAAGGGGCGTTTATAGAATTGAAATATACTAAAAATCCGATAATAATTAAAAATACTATCTGAAATTTTATTTTTTTAAAGGCCACTATCTTTTAATCTGGATTCTGTTATAGCCAGGTTTAACAATGCAGGCTCATAGTTTTTATCAATTGACAAAGCCTTTTTAAACCACTTTTCCGCTTCGTTATACTGGCCCAACCTTAAAAACAAAACTCCCAAATTATTATAGACTCCCGGGTAGGATGAAAAAATATAATAATTTTGATTCTTCTGCACCGTTATAAAGTAATGATAAATCGATTTTGAATAATCGCCGTTTATAAGATAGAAATAGCCCAGCATTGTATGCGGTTCACAAGATTCTTTAGATACCCGGATTGCGCGCTGGAATAAAAAAATATCATTTTCAAAATACATCTGGTATCTAAACGTTACCGCCGCATATACACTAATCAACACCAAAAATATCCTCTTGAAATATCTTTTTTGAGAAAATATATATACAGCGAGCATAGCAAGCCCGAAACCGGGAAGGTAAAAAAATCTCTCGGCCCAGAAATGTAAAGCCGGCAGTATATTGGAAATCGGCAGGTAAAAACATAGTATCCATCCTGAAGCCAGAGAGATAATTTTCTTTTTTTTCAAAACAGAACTGATAAATAAAAATGAGAAAAAGGCTAATAATGACAATCCCACTAATACCTCCAAGTGCATAATAGTACGGCATTTCAAAAAAGCGTCTGTAACACTCAGGTTGAGCGGAATGAAGAATTTGAAAATATATCTGAAAAAGCCGGCACAGGATGAAAGAATTGTTATATACGGCGTGCCTCTAAAAAGCTCTGCCCTGCTGCCGACATGCCCCACGATATAAATACGGGCAAAAATATAACCTGCGGCTAAAAACAAATACGGGAGAGAATATTTTTTATTTTGGTCTGGAGAAAAACCGATTATTACAATCAGCAGGAAAAACGGAAAAGCAATTTCTTTGCTCATCAAAGCCAATCCATACCCCAGAAGAGAAATTGCAAGGTAAACTATCTTCCTTCCCTTTTGGAATATCAGATACATCAGAAATGAAGAAAGGATGAAAAAACCTGCCAGTAAATCTGCTCTGGCTCCAAGCCAGGTTACTGCCGATACATTTAACGGTAAAACCCCGTATGAAACTGTACAAAAAAAACATGCTGCCTTAGGTATTCTAAGCCTCAACAGGATGGAATAAAACAGCCAGAGATTAAAAATATGCAGCAAAATATTGGTCAAATGATATCCGAACGGATTATCTTTATAAAGCAAATGGTCTAAAGTGTAGGAAATTTTAAATAAAGGCCGGTAATAATTCCCTTCCCCCTTAGAGCGTAAAAGCGGTTTAAAAAACGCGCCTTTAAATTCCTGAGGTGTTTTTATTATACATTCTTTGCCTTCGATTTGAAAATGATCCAGCCAAACAAACCCAAAATTTAAACTTTTGGAAAACAGGATAAATATAACAGCAAAAATAATAACAAGGTGCAGCCAGATTTTATCTTTAAAGACTGAATCTTTCAAAATTCATTCGCTTTCTCGAATATGAAGCTGGGCAATTTGTTCTGCAATAAGGGAGAGCATGAATATTATCACCGCTGTTGTAATAAGCAGAAGGCTCATGTTGGTAAACCGATGCATTGTGGCAAAGGTATATAAATAATAAACCAACCCCGTTAGAAAAAAGAACACAGACACGGGGAGAAAAACTTTAAAAGGAGAATAAATAGTAGCAATTTTAGCAATAATAAGCATGAATTTGACACCGTCTTTTACGGGATGGATTTTACTCCTGCCTTTCACCCTTTTGTTTACTTTAACAGGCACAAATTTTACACTGCGGCCTGATTTTAAAAACGCCAGGGTCAGAGTCGTCGGATAAGAGAACCTGTTGGGAAGAAGATAAAGAAATCTTTTACAAATTTCTGTCCTAATCACCCTGAACCCGGAGGTCAAATCCAGAATTTCTATCCCTGTTACATAAGAAGCTAAAACGTTAAAAAACCGGTTCGCAATGCTCCTGTATCTGAAAGAATATCCCGTCCTGGAACCCACTATCATATCATATGACTCTGCTTCTTTGATTAAAGATAAAATCTCTTCCGGCGGATGCTGCAGGTCGGCATCTAAAAGAACTATGAAATCTGATACCGCCGCTCTTATGCCGGTTTTAACAGCCGCGCCATTGCCGATATTATAAGGATGCCTTATTACTTTAATATCAAGTCCCTGAGCAGCTTTAAAACTATCGTCTTCTGAGCCGTCATCGACAAGAATTATTTCCTTTTCATAATCAGAAAGAACTTCTTTTATTTCTTTAACCAATTCAGGAATATTATCTCCTTCGTTATAGGCGGGAATGATGACAGATAACTTCATATATAAACATGCCGGGGAAAGAATTAATACTTCCCCCGGCTTTAAAAACTATCTATATTAATCAATGGCTAT
>CAZLTA010000216.1:0-2655 GCA_964562345.1 uncultured Planctomycetia bacterium | reverse complement strand
ATTTCCAATTTTACATCATAGCACTAGAAGGACAAAAACAATCAATCAAACACGTAATTCCTTAACTGACATACAGCTGCGTCTAAAATCTATCCTGGATTCTGAGAATGAATTAATTAATAAAGAGTCCTTCTTAACGTACGGCATATTAGACCCTTTATTAGAGATAGATAAAGGATACGCTGAAAAATACAAACAAAAAGCGCATGCATTGGTTGAAGCGATATATCAGCAAAGGTTAGATGATGAAAGAGCTCAATTCCCCAGAAAGATGTTTATCGGTGAACAGGGAAAAATAAATGCCGGAATTGTAATCCGCTATGCCGTTGAACAGGTAGAGCACTGGCCGGTAGATGAAAAACTGCCTGATAAAAAAGAACAATGGAATTTATGGTTTCAAAGTATGAAATTAAAAGATTTACTGGAACAGGATTATTTAGGGTCTTCCCCTCTTAAAGCTTTCAAAATTTCCTACCCCGAATATTTCTGGGACCCTGATAACTGGGACAAAAAATTTTTGTGGTTCGACCATGATTTCTCTCCAAGAGGAATATGGACTTCCTCTGATTACAATCACTATGTGCAGCAATTAATTAGATATAAGATTGAAAAAGTAAAAGGCCTGGAAATTAATGAGGACCTTTTCAGCGGCGTCAAAAACTGGACGGCTCTATTTAAAGAGTTGGGATTAAATATATTACTGGGCAAGAAGTTTAACTACCAGCCGCTGGAAGCAATCCGTTTTGCTTATCCTGAAAAATTTGAGGACGGAACACTTGATGTACGAAACTTTCCGAATCTGCATCCCGGCAGAGGCCCGGCTTTATCCATACACCCGCCGACACTGCTCTATCCGCAGAACAACAGTTATATGAAAACAATCGACGGCACCCGTTATGCTTTTGGGGTACAGTTCCGAGGATATTATGCCTCAAAACTTTCCAGCGATTTTGGCGGGCTTTTTAATCCAAACGGTGTTTTAGTGCATATATTCCCCTTGATACAAAACACCGCTATTAGTTATATTAACGTCCCAAATAACAGCCTTTTGTGGGAAGTGCCTGAAAACATGGCTATTTATTCAATAAAAAGCAGCCAGGGAAAATTGGCTTTAAACGACGAACAAGCACTGCAATTATTTTATGATACATTCGGCATTAATCCATTCAGTTTAACTCTTGCAGAACGTATTACATTAGTCACAAGATTTGGGTTAGCAAGCACCGAACGGTTAAAATCTATACAACAATATTATGAGAGTTACGGATTGCCCTGGCTGCGGCTGCTTTGCAACACAACTGATTATAACTTGGCATTCATGTTCCCGAGCGGGTCTTCCGAACATTCTCAAACATTGCTTGATAACTATGAAAAGATTTTTACGCTATCCCAGGAAGCAAAAACTCTGCTTGGAGAATCAGCCCCTGGATATAGCAGAAATCCCGATGCATATCCCGATGATTTTCTGGGAACAATGATGTATCTCGGATACAGTATTGCTGACGCTGTCCAAAAAGCAAACAATAGAATAATGCGCTCATGGATACAGCAAGAGCATTCTTTTATAACAGCTAAAAACGCCCAGGAAGAGTTATCCTCTCTAATTATGAGCCTCAAAAAATATGCCGCAGGGCAGATAGAACCCATCAAAACAACAAATCCCTCTCCTGTTTGTCAAATAAACTCTTATAACATAGCCGGAGAAAACAAGTTTCATGAACGTATACGGGTTATATCGCAAACAGAAGCATATGGGAATACTGGGCCCCAAAAAATGTTTAATGCCTGTTTCAGACTGAGCATGGACCCGATTTTCCCCAGCGGATTATTGGCTGACTCCCGCTTAGAGATAGCAATAACACTACTGCCGGGAAATTTTCTCAGCGTAGGATTTAAAGGAGAATATATTAGCAAAATAAGTTCCAGCGGCATTTATTTAAGCTATCCTGTCGCTACAACAAAATTTTTTGATCCTGCAAGCGGCTACTCGGTTTATTTCGTCCTCTCAAACGAAGAAACATTTGCTGATATAATACGTGCCTTCAGGAGATAATGTTTTTCTCTCTTCTTAAAAAATAAAGCTTTTATTGTGCCGAATTTTTAATTTGTTTTAAAAACTCGGCTATCTTTTTTTCGTAACCCGCATCTTTGGGGAAGTAATACTTAACATTTTCAGGCAGGTAGTTTTGCTTTACCCAGCCCTCTTGATATGCATGAGGATATTTATAATCCTTCCCATGCCCCAGTTTTTCCGCTCCTTTGTAATGTGAATCTTTTAAATGGTCCGGCACTTCAAAAACTCTGCCCTGTTCAACATCCTGCAGGGCCTGCTCAATGCCCGCATAAGAGGCATTGGACTTCGGTGCTGAAGCAATATAAACAGCAGCCTGGGCAAGCGGAATACGCGCCTCAGGCATACCTAAATACTCGACCGCATAGCAGGCTGCCTGGGCAACGACAATTGCCTGGGGGTCAGCATTCCCAACATCCTCCGAAGCGCAGATAAGAATTCTTCTGGCAATAAACCTGGGGTCTTCTCCGGCATAAATCATCTTGGCAAGCCAGTAAAGTACCGCATCCGGACTGCTCCCCCGCATTGATTTGATAAATGCTGAAATTGTATCGTAATGCCCGTCTTCATTCTTATCATATAAT
>CAZLTA010000215.1:0-2657 GCA_964562345.1 uncultured Planctomycetia bacterium | reverse complement strand
TTTCCGATCCAACAACAGACAGAATACAAGGTCTGGTACAAAAAATGATAAATATGATGACCCTGGATGGCAAAAAGGCTACCTCTGAGGCGATCATTTATGGTGCTTTCGATATAATAAAGAAGAGGTTGAATAAAAATACCGAACAGGAGGTGCTTGAGGTAGTAAAAAAAGCAATAGATAATATTATGCCCAAAGTGGAAGTAAAGCCCAGAAGAGTAGGCGGCGCTACTTTTCAGGTACCGGTTGAAGTATCTGAAAAGAGAGCTTTGTCTTTAACATTGCGCTGGATTCGTGAGTCTGCCCGCAAAAAGAAGGGTAAGCCTACGAGAGAAAAATTGGCTCAGGAACTTTTGGATGCATACAGAGGTGAAGGTGCAGCAGTTAAAAAAAGAGAAGATACTCATAAAATGGCGGAGGCAAACAGAGCTTTTGCACATTATAGATGGTGAACTTAGTTACTAATTACACCGGAAAAATTACAGAAAGTGAAGATATGAACACTGAGATGAATAAAATACGCAATATCGGTATTATTGCACATATTGATGCCGGCAAAACCACTACTACCGAGCGCATGCTTTATTATTCCGGCAAGCTTTATAAAATGGGCGAAGTGCATGATGGGACTGCTGTAATGGATTGGATGAAGCAGGAAAAAGAAAGAGGTATCACTATTACTGCAGCCTGTACAACTATTTTTTGGCGCAATAATAGAATTAATATTATTGATACTCCCGGGCATGTGGATTTTACTGCTGAAGTGGAAAGGTCTTTAAAAGTCTTGGATGGTACAGTAGTTGTATTTTGTGCTGTTGATGGAGTTGAAGCACAGTCGGAGACTGTTTGGAGACAGGCAGAAAAGTATAAAGTACCCAGAATTGCCTTTATAAATAAAATGGATAGAGTTGGAGCTGATTTCTACGGCTGCTTAAAGGAGATGAAAGAAAAATTAGGTGCGAATTCGGTCGTGCTTCAGCTGCCTGTAGGAAGTGAGACTTTTTTTGAAGGAATGATAGATGTTATAAAAATGAAAGCAGTTATATATTTGGACGAAAAGGGAGAGAAATTTGAATATCAGGATATTCCCAAAGATTTATTATCCAGTGCAGAAAAATACAGAGAAAAAATACTGGAGAAACTTGCTGAATTTGATGATGAAATTTTAGATGCCTATATACATTCGAAAGAAATTCCTGTTGAAAAACTTAATAAGGCGATAAGAATGAATACTATCGAATGTAAAATTGTGCCTGTTTTATGCGGAGCGGCATTTAAAAATAAAGGTATCCAGTCTCTTATGGATGCGGTGTGCGATTATCTTCCTTCACCTGTGGATATTCCGTTTATTAAGGGAATAAATCCTGAAACAGGGGAAGAAGAGAGGAGAGAGGCTGACAAGAATGCGCCTTTTTCCGGATTATGTTTCAAAATTACAACTGACCCATTTGTCGGAAAATTAAATTATGTAAGAGTTTATTCAGGCAGTATTAAAAGCGGTTCTTATATTTATAATGTCAATAAGAAGAAGAAGGAACGTGTTGCCAAGCTCCTGCAGATGCATGCGGATAAAAAAGAACCGCAGGATGTTGTATATGCCGGGGATATAGTGGCAATTGTCGGTCTAAGGAATACGGTAACCGGTGATACAATTGCGGAGGAATTGCATCCGATACTTCTTGAGAGCATAGTTTTTCCGGAGCCGGTGATTTCTTTGGCTATAGAGCCGAAAACAAAAGTCGACCAGGATAAACTTTTTAATTCTCTGGCTAAGCTTTCTGAGGAGGACCCTACATTTAAAGTCGGCTATGATAAAGAGACATCTCAGACTATCATTTCCGGAATGGGAGAATTACATCTTGAGATTATATTGGACCGTCTGAATCGCGAATTCAATGTTGCTACTCATGTTGGTAAACCTCAGGTTGCATATAAGGAGACCATAATGGTGTCTGCTGTGGTTGAGGGTAAATTTGTCCAGCAGACAGGAGGGCACGGTCAGTATGGGCATGTAAAAATATGTGTGTCTCCGGGTGAAAAAGAAAGCGGTATTGAAATAGAAAATAAGATTACAGGCGGAGCTATTCCCAGAGAGTTTATTCCTGCGGTAAAAGGAGGAATCCGTCTCGGGTCTGAGTCCGGTGTCTTGGGAGGTTTTCCTGTGATAGATGTAAAGATAGAAATTATTGACGGCAGTTATCATGAAGTGGATTCATCAGAACTGGCATTCAGGATGGCAGGGAAATTAGCCTTTCAGGAAGGTTTGAAACGTGCTAAACCGGTTTTGCTGGAACCTATTATGGATTTGGAGGTTTTTACACCGGAGAAGTACTTAGGGGATGTGATAGGCAATTTGAATTCTTGCCGGGGAGATATCAAAAGTATAACCGAACGTTCGAATGTAAAGTTAATAAGAGCATTTGTCCCCTTGTCAGAACTGTTTGGTTATGCTACAATTATCCGCTCCTTGACTCAGGGAAGAGCACTTTTTGTAATGCAGCCTTCTCATTATAATATAGTACCGCAGAACATAGCAGAAAAAATTGTTGGAAAGCTTAATTAATGAGTAACGTTAACACATGATAACGTGTGATGTAAAGACGGAGGTGTAAGATGGCGAAGGATAAATTTGAACGGACTAAGCCGCATGTAAATGT
>CAZLTA010000214.1:0-2668 GCA_964562345.1 uncultured Planctomycetia bacterium | reverse complement strand
GTAGAATTTTGGCAGGCAATATATGAAAAACTTCGTGATAAATATAAAATAGAAGTTCAAAAAAAAGAAGTAATTATAGACCCAATTTGTAAAAAGATAGGTGATAATATAAAAAAAATCCGCAAAAAAAACGGTTTAACTCAAACTCGGTTTGCAAAAAAGCTGAACATCAGTCAGCAGTTAGTTTCAAGGATAGAAAAAGGGCATGAGAATCCTTCTGTTATTACATTAAAAAAAATTGCTTCTGCTTTAAGTATTCAAATAGATGAATTAATTCTATGAATTTAGGCAGGAAAAAAGTGCTTGAATTAATAAAATTTTAGAGCTATACTTTTAACAGAGTGTTATTATGAAAAAAAGGTTGATTTTTTTCAGTTTGGTGATAATTGTGATTGTGGCTGTTGTGCTGTTAATTGCAACTAAAATCAGCAATCACCCTGATGAATTTACAGTGATAAAAAAAATGGAAATTAACAGAGAGCAAAAAAAAGAAGATTCACTCGTGGAAGAAAAACAGCCTGCCGTAGATAAGAAAGAGGCTCAAGAGAAACAGCCTGCTGCGGACAAGAAGGCTGCGGAAGTAAAACAACTTGCCGCAGATAAGAATGATGCGGAAGTAAAACAGCCTGCCGCAGACAAAAAATATGTAGAAGGGGAAGTGCTGGTTAAGTTCAAGAAAGAAATTACCAATGAAGAAATCAAGTCGTTTCTTTCAGATTATAATCTACAGGTTTTAGATATAATAAAAGGCATCAATGTTTTTCGGTTTAAAACTCCCAAAAGCATGCCTTTGGAAGAAATACTTGATAAGCTTAATAAAGATTCCCGTACCGAGTATGCCGAGCCCAACTATATATTTAAAATAAATTGAATATATTTCCTCTTGTTAAGGCGTTATAACTTTCTTTTCAAAATCCATATTTTGTTATGTAATAGTGTCTCAAAATCGAAAGGAGGTTTGTAATGGATAAAAAAATTTTTCTCACTGAAAAGGAGATGCCTAATGCCTGGTATAACCTGCAGGCTGATTTACCCTGGGATGTTCCGCCTCCAATGGACCCGGAAACTAAACAGCCTTTGGCGCCGGAGAAGCTTTATCCTATTTTCCCGAAATCTTTAGTAGCGCAGGAAATGAGTAAGGAAAGATGGATTGACATTCCTTCTGATATTTTGGAAGTGTATAAGATATGGAGGCCTACTCCTTTACACAGGGCAAAAGAGTTAGAAAAATTTCTTAAGACTCCGGCCAGGATTTATTATAAGAATGAATCTGTATCTCCTCCTGGCAGCCATAAACCTAATACTGCAATTGCGCAGGCTTATTACAATAAACAGGAGGGTGTAACAAGGATCTCTACCGAAACAGGAGCAGGGCAGTGGGGAAGCGCTCTGGCGTTTGCCTGCAATATGCTGGGGATAGAATGTATTGTTTACATGGTTAAAATAAGTTACCAGCAAAAGCCGTACCGCAAAAGTTTAATGCATCTCTGGAATGCGGATGTTTATCCTTCGCCGACCGACAGGACTGAATCAGGTAGAAAAATACTTCAGGAAAACCCAGATTCCTACGGCAGTCTAGGTATAGCTATTTCAGAAGCCGTAGAAGAAGCCGCTAAAAATGAGAATACTAAATACAGCCTGGGCAGCGTTTTAAACCATGTTCTGCTTCACCAGACTATTGTCGGGCTTGAGACACAGAAACAGTTAGCTATAGCAGAAGAAACTCCTGATATATTAATAGGCTGTGTCGGAGGCGGGTCTAATTTTGCAGGATTTTTCTTTCCTTTTGTGGCTGATAAATTAAAAGGGCGTGACCTGCGGTTTATTGCAGTTGAGTCTATGGCCTGTCCTACATTTACTAAGGGACAGTACCGTTATGATTATGGTGATACGGTTGGATTGACCCCGCTTCTTAAAATGTATACCTTAGGGCATAGCTTTATTCCGGCACCGATTCATGCCGGAGGGCTTCGTTATCACGGCGATGCGCCGTTATTATCTCTGGTTGCACATCATAAATTGATGGAAGCGGTTGCCTACCGGCAGAATGAGGTTTTCGAAGCTGCTTCGATATTTGCCCGGACTGAAGGTATTATCCCTGCGCCTGAAACAGCCCATGCCATAAAATGTGTAGTAGATGAGGCGGTAAAATGCCGCGAGGAGAAAAAAGAGAAGTGTATTGTATTTAATTTTTCCGGCCACGGACATTTTGACCTCTCTTCATATGATAAGTATCTGGCTAAAGAATTAAAAGATTATACGCATCCTGAGGAAGAAATAGAAAAGGCGATGCGCCAACTGCCTGAAATTTAAGAAATTTTGGAGGAGAGGTTTTTATTCTTCCAGTTTTCTATCAAGAGATTAAAGCGTTTGCTTTCTCTTAAGTTTTTTAAATCCGCATCCTGAATAAGATAATCTATATCGCAATAGCCGAGCCGAAAAGATTTCTCCAGCGCTTTAAATCCTAATGTCTTTTTGTTAAGAAGAGAATAGTCGCAGGCTAAATTGTAGAATACTATAGCATCGTTGGGCTTAAGTTTGATGAGTTTGAGGTCTATTTCCAGCGCTTTTTGAAATTTTTTGTTTCTGGTGAACAGTTCTCCCAAAAGAGACAGCGCATCGGTATAATCAGGGCTGGAATGCAGAACTTTTTCTAAAAATTCTATTT
>CAZLTA010000213.1:0-2697 GCA_964562345.1 uncultured Planctomycetia bacterium | reverse complement strand
TCTTTTAAACACTCACCCTTAACCACACTGGATGAGGGAACTGAGAGATTTACAGTATCAGCCGAAAGCCTTTTAGCCGCCAGTTCAAAAGACATTCTTGTCCTAGTTGAGGGTTCATAAAACAACAGCGCTATAGTCTTACCTCTAAGTGCAGGAACTTTTTTCACAGAACGGGTTGAAATTTCTTTGAATGATTTAGCTAATTCTAAAATGTGTTCTATTTCCGGCTTCTCAAGTTCCTCTATACCCAGCAAATGCTTCTTTTCCCATTTAAACTCTTTTCCCTCAGTCATTCAATACCTCCACAACAACAACCTCATCCCGCCCATCGACCTCTTTGACCCTGACTTCAACCGACTCCGTAAGTGAAGTGGGAATATTTTTCCCCACATAATCCGCACGGATAGGCAGTTCCCTATGCCCTCTATCCACAAGCACAGCAAGCTGAATAGCGCGAGGCCTCCCAAAATCTATCAGCTCGTCCAAGGCACACCTGATAGTTCTGCCGGTAAATAAAACGTCATCAACGATAATAATTATTTTATCATTGATATTAAAATTCAATTCGGTTTCTTTAACCTGAGGCTGTTCTGCTATTGAAGTTAAATCATCTCTGTAAAGAGTAATATCCAAAGCGCCCAAGGGAAGTTCTATCCCTTCAATCTCAGCTATATTAGCCTGTATCCTCTGAGCAAGATAAACACCCCGTGTCCTGATACCTACAATAGCAATATCAGACAGTAATTTATTCTTTTCAATTATTTCATGGCTGATACGGCGAATGGTTTTGTGAACCTGAACACTATCTAATACTTTCGATTTTTCGATTATTTTAGACATAAAGATAAAAAAATAAGCCCTTTAAAAGGGCTGTTTTTATATTGTGAACTCTTTCACTGCCTATCTTTATCATTTTTTCTCCTTGCCAGCCTCACCGGACCAGCTTAAAGGTCGTGAGATTTATACCACATCTTGCGTTTATCTGTCAAGCTAATTTCAGCTATTTGTCAAAACAATAAAATAACCACACATAGAATCAATCGGATTTTGGCTGATAAAATATATGGTTCCAGCCCAATTGGGTCATAAATAAATCTAAGTATTTTTCTTTATGTTCGCCTAATTTACAATCTTTATCTATATATTTAACAATCCACCCTCCCCTTGTAAATGATAGAACAGGTGTCCTATAAAAAACCTCGGTTATAACCACATATCCTTCTTCTCCATTATTATTAACCAACTTGGTTAATTGTCCAAAATCTTGGCCTTTTATAATTTCACGGGCTGTTAATTCAGAAGTTTCGCCTCTGATAGGGAAAATAATGACCGCCTTATCCTGTTCTCCCTGTTTTCCCGAAGTTACTCTTAACTCGCCAAATTCACCTGCCAATGTTCCGGTTTCTGGATTAAAAAATTGACCCGTATTAGGATTTCTTGCACAAACTACATTTGGCCATTTAGATAACATGTTATTGGGATCTGCTCCACTCTTATGATATTCTTGAAGGCAGAACATTCCTATCAACATCTTATTTGTAATATAAGAAAAACCTGAGATTGGCTCTAAAGTTTCATCCAATGAAATCATTCCAGACTCCTGGGTTAATTCAGTATTAGATTTATCTTGAGTTACAGGAATTATCCAAGAAGGAGTCTGCGGCTCTAAAGGATTCTCATTCCCTGCGTCTGCATTCCGGAAAAAAATCACAGTAAAAAATAAAATTAGTCCAAAAACCATTAATTTTTTAATTCTTTTCCCCATTTTACGCCACCTCCTTTATTTTTCATCTTTTCTCCTTTTTCATATTATATAACCATTAATTTATCAAAAACCAATTTTCCAAATTATTTATAATTTTATAAAAAATTATTCCAGACTACAGGTGCAGAAACTTTATCTAAAAACTCATCCCAGGTAACATTCCAGACTTCCCCGTTACTTAATTTAATACTAGCATCCTTCTCCCACCAGAAAATAGCAAAAAATCTCACATGAGTTTCTATGTCTTTTATCTCAACTAAATGACCATCTTTAGTTCTTAATGCAACCGATTGCAACCCTGAACCTCTAACTATATTTTCTAATTCAGAAAAACTTTTAAACCCAGGCAGGAACTTAGATGCTAAAACACTGATTGTTGTATTTAAATTCACTAAATCAATTCCCGCAAGCATAGAATTCTTTGAAATACTATCCTGCAAATCTATTAAAGACCGCAAATAATTTTCCCGTCCGTATTCCTCTAATCCTTTTAAAGCAATCATTCTCTCGCCTCGAGTTATAACAGTATCATTGGATGTCAAAACACCGAACAGTATGTCTCCCAGATTGTCCTGAGTAAGTTGCAGTTCCGACTCAGACAAAACTTTCTCCTGATGCAGGTTGCCTAAAAGGCTGAGAACAACTGCGGGTATTTTATTGACTACTTCAAGATAGCGCGTATCTCCGCTTTGTATTGTTTCTGCTAAAGAAACCAGGGCTTTTTTTGCTATATTTTGGATAAGCCCTTCTGTTCCTGCTGTATCAGCTAAACTGTTTTCAACTTCCTTTTCGGAAATGCCTAACGCAGATGCTATACGCAAAAGATATTCATGCTCACCAGACACATTTGTACCTGAAAGCAATTTCCCAACAATCTCAAGCTCATCCGGATAAAAGTAAATCGTCTGAGCAGGAATGCTGTCTCTCACCCT
>CAZLTA010000212.1:0-2697 GCA_964562345.1 uncultured Planctomycetia bacterium | reverse complement strand
TCCCACCGAATAAAGCATTACCGGACGCTGAAAAGATGCGGCTACTTCGCGGATAATTTGAATGCTTTCAGCCTCCAGCTGATCAAGATTGGTTAATCTGTAATTTTCCATGGCCTTTCCTTGTACTTATACGACAGGTTAAAAACTTTTTAAAGTCTTAATGAGGGTTACAACCCCCAATATAATCGTTAAAACCGCTATAAGGATTTTTAAAAGTTTAGGGTTTAAGATCTTAACGCTCTTTACGGAAAATGGAACAGAGCAGATAGCCCCGGTAATGATAATCGGGGCAAGCCGCCAATCCATGCTACTTGTAGCCGTAAAAAAATATATCGAAACACCCAACAGGCAAGTGACACCCTCTGCCAGGGAGGTGATGCCGATAGCATTTTTACCTTTTACACCCGAAAGCATCTGTCCGCTGACTACCAGCGGGCCATACCCCCCGCCGGTTAAGCCTTTATTAAAGGAAGCGAGCAGTCCGAGCCCAACAATCTTCTTCCAGGAGTATTTGAATTGCCTATTAAAACAGATCAATATTAAAACACCCATTGCTATTACCATTATACTGATATAAAGTGATGTCCATTGTTTGGGAATAACCCTGGCTGTAAAGACCGCGCTGCTTGACCCAATGACCGTAGCTGATAAAAGCAGCATAACAATCTTGAGATGTTCGGAAACCTGAATTCCGTACGTGCTATAATCGGAATTAGCTGGCTTGGGAAGCCTGAGGCTATTCCTGATCCTTTGAAAATTCAGAAACTTGAAATGAAAATCGACATTCCCTTCCCGGTGGTGCAGAGCACCGGCAAGAACACCCGTGACCAATTCGGAAAGCAGGACTGATGGAACGATCACCAGGGGTGAAAAACCAAAAAGCATAAGCACCGGAGTCATTGTTGTGCCATAGCCCATGCCCAGCGTGGAATCCATATATTCACATATAAAAGCAATAAACATAATTACAACGGCCATCTGCATTGTCAATTCAAGCATAAATCATCTCCTTCTTTCGCTTCTACTGTGCGCCCGCGCACATTTTATTTATAATCCCTGAGCATTTCGGCCTGATGGGCTAGTTACTTTTACGGGCGGGAATCTGTCAATCTCTTCGCCCAGGTCCTTGTATATTTCTTTCAATTTCTACATAGTCTCATAACTAATATCCACTTTTATTTCCGCTCTTTTTGGGAACATGTGAATTGCGGACGGGGGCAATTCCAGCGCTTTAAATACGGCTTCTAGGTTATCCCACATCTTGTGATAATTAACACAAATTATTTCATAATTCCTGCCTGATGTTTTGGTATAGGCATCAAAACACTCTCGATAATTCATGATATCTTCCCCAAGTCTGGCATACTCATCTATGGTTTCCGGAAAACGCTCCCAGTCCCCGCCTATATTAAAACAGTGTTTCTTTCCAAACCTGCGATATACAGATATCAAAGCCTCCCATGGATACCGGAAAATAAACACCACTTTGTATCCTGCCGGATTTACTTTTCGGGATGAAAAAGAATAGATCACCTTTGGAGGTTTAATTTCTACAGACGTCGGTTCGCAAGGAGGAAGTTTATCATGCACGTGTTTTACCTTATGACGGTATTTTATTATCGTATGCCTAATAAACGAATTTAAAATCCGCGATCCTGATCCGCCATATGAACAGATCAGGTAGGTTTTAACGAAAGGATCCGTAAGAAATAGATAAGTCTCAATGAACGGATTAATAAAAATCTTCCTTATTTTTCCGTGCAGTGACCTGGGAATAGTTAATTTTATTAATTGCTTGAGGTTCATCTTTTCATGCTCCATGCAGTCTTACAGTATTATACTATCTGCGCCGATTTTTAAGATCCTCAATCCTTTTCTCTCGGGGAACTGACATGCGCTCCTTAAAGATATCTCCTGTATAACGGCCTCTACCGCCCGAATAGTGTTTATCGGGCTGGTCAGCGTGCCACAAATGCACTAACGGCAAATATCCATAAGGGCAGACCTTGCGGATTTGCGCCCTGTCCCAGAATTCATTATCCTCCCCTCCCCAGCCAATGAAAGACTCGTCAAATCCGCCAATAGCAAAATATGCTTCCCGGCTCACCGCAACGCTTCCGCCTGCCTCTAGGTTTTGTACAATTCTCTCTGGGCAAATAGGGCAAATAGGGGACAGCGCCCTATTTCTTGCGCCTTCTCCCAAGCCGATTGAAATAGGGCGCTGTCCCCTATTTGCAAGAATGTGCTCCGTGTTTTCTTTTGACAAATAGAAAATAAATCTTTTAAGGTTTATCGCCTCACTACCTTTAGAAAATTCTTTCATCAATTCCGCAGCATAAATCTGCGGTACTAAAAAATCATTGTCGTGCAGAATAAACAGCCTCCCCTTTGCCTGGCTCGCGCCGGCGTTGAGAGCCCATGAGCGGCAATAAGGCAGATCCGGCCTCGGCAGAGACGTGTGAATATAGCGAACCCAATCGGGAAGCAAAGTCTTTATTTCTTCATTTAGAGACTGCTCTACAACGATACACTCCAAAGAAACATTTATCTGTGCTGCAATTGATTGAAGGACTAAAAGCAAATTAGGCAAGCGCTCTAGCCCACGGTGCCCGATAATAAATGAAATATCAACGGTTTCCGATGATTTTTCCGGTTGATTTTTCAGAACTATCGGATAATCTCTCAAAGCCCTTTGCA
>CAZLTA010000211.1:0-2742 GCA_964562345.1 uncultured Planctomycetia bacterium | reverse complement strand
ACTAATATGGAAGATAAAGCCATTGCAAAAAAAACGGCTGAAATTTACGAATACCTGCTTCAAGAGGGAGTAGAAGTGCTCTATGATGACAGGCCGCTCAGGGCGGGTATGAAGTTTAATGATGCGGATTTAATCGGGATACCTTATCAGGTTGTAGTAGGCAGAAAGTACTTGGAAGAAAAAAGGATAGAGTTCAGGAGCAGGGATAAAGAAATATCTGTTGATTTAGACAATAATGAGCAGATACTTCAATACCTGAAATAGTTTGTGTTGACATTTTTAAAAAAAACTATTACTATTTTGACTCACTATTTTTAAAATGTAAAACGGGGACGTCGTCTAGCCTGGATAAGACCCTGGACTGTCGATCCAGTGACCGCGGGTTCAACTCCCGTCGTCCCCGCCAGTATTTTCGGAATTCAAATAGTAGAATTGATTTATTGTTTTCATCCTGCAAAAAAGTCCGGTTGATTTTTCCCTCTATAACTGATAGATTACGGTAGGTTTTTACAAAAATTTAATTTGGTCTAAGGAGGTTGACGATGAGTAAAAAATTGCCTAAGGGACTAAGTAACAAGCGCAGGAAGAAAAGGCTTTCCGGTAAACCGCATAAAAAAGACAAAAAGAAATAATGCCTGATTTTCATAAGGCATTGAAACTGGTTGAGAAAATAGCGGTTTTAGCAGGCGATTATGTTCTTTCCAATTTAGGAAAAGTTAAACGCATTGAGTTTAAGGGCGAGAGGAATATTGTCACTGAAGTTGATAGGGCGTCAGAGGAGAAAATAAAAGAGTATCTTAAAAGACATTTTCCTTCTTTTGAATTTCTGGGCGAGGAGTTCGGAGGCGATATTAAAAGCGAATATTACTGGCTCGTGGACCCTCTGGACGGCACCAATAATTTTTCTCACAGTTTCCCTGTTTTCTGTGTTTCTATAGCTCTAATGAAAGAAAAAGAACCTCTGGCAGGAGTTGTATATGACCCTGCCAGAGGAGAGATTTTTTCTGCTCTTAAAGGCGGAGGCGCACATTTAAATGGGAAGAAAATTGCGGTTTCTAAAATAGAGAGCATAAAGTATTCTTTACTGGCGACAGGTTTTTATTACGGATTTAAGGAGCAGGCAGATACCAATATTGAGCATTTCATCAATTTTATCCATTATGCCCAAGGAATAAGAAGGTGCGGGGCTGCGGCGCTTGATCTGGCTTATGTAGCATCCGGCCGTTTAGACGGTTTCTGGGAGCTGGGGTTGAATCCATGGGATACCGCGGCAGGGATTTTGCTTGTTGAAGAAGCAGGAGGGGAGGTGTCAAAACCAGATGGTGCTCGATATAACCCTTTCCATTCTGACATTGTGGCTTCCAATGGCAATATACATCAGGAGATGGTTAGGATACTTGCTTTGTAACACAGGTTCTATTTGAAATATTGATTTTTCCTGAGATTGTGTTAAACTTTTATTTTACTCGGTCCCGTAGCTCAATTTGGTTAGAGCAGCTGACTCATAATCAGTTGGTTCCAGGTTCAAGTCCTGGCGGGACCAGCGGGCGATTAGCTCAGTCGGCTAGAGCGCCACGTTCACATCGTGGAAGTCGGAGGTTCAAGTCCTCTATCGCCCAGTAAAAAATAATTGAAATGAAAATAGATTATAATAAATATATCCCGCTTTTGATAGAGCTTCAGGAATTTGACTCAAAGCTTTCCAAATTACGCCGGAATAAAAAATCCATGCCGTTACAACTGGAGGCGATAAGGAACAGGATAGAGGAGAAAAAACAGGATATTCAGTCTGCGGAAGAGGAGATTAAAGCGGTAAAGATTGAAATAAAAGGGAAAGAACTGGAATTGCATAATGCAGAAGACGGCATAAAAAAATTCCAGCAGCAGCTATTGCAGATTAAAACCAACAAAGAATACAAAGCTCTGCTTGTTGAAATAGGGGGCAAAAAGGCGGATAATTCCTGCATTGAAGATGATATTCTGGATTTAATGGACAAACTGGACCAGAAAGAATTAAGGTTGAACAGGGGGAAGGATAGTTTAAAAGAGATTGAGAAAAAATTTCAGCAGGAAGAGGCAAGAATAAAGAAGGAGATGCAAAGAGTTGAGGAGGCGATTAAAGAGGAAGAAGTTAAAAGAGAGAAGATTGCTGTAAAGGTGGATAGTAATGTGCTTTCTGTTTATACAAGATTGATTAACAATCAGGATGGTTTGGCAATAGTCCCTGTTATAGATGGAGCTTGCGGAGGATGTCATTTAAGTTTACGCCCTCAGACAATCAATGAAATAAAAAGAGCGCAGGATTTAGTAACCTGTGAGCGCTGTTCCCGAATTTTCTATTTAAATGAGTAGTTACAGGCTTTATTCAGATGGAGCTTCCCGCGGTAATCCCGGACATTCTGGTATTGGAGTTGTGATTAAAGATGAAGATGGAAAAATTGTTAAAAAAGTATCCCAATATATAGGCCGGGGAACTAATAATGTTGCCGAATACATTGCTCTTATAGTGGGGTTGGAGGAAGCGGCTAAGTTAGGGGTTAAGAATCTTGAGGTATTTTTGGACAGCGAATTACTTGTAAAACAGATTAAAGGTGTATATAAAGTTAAGAGTGAACATTTGAAACCGTTATTATTTTTAGTTGAATACTTAAATAAATCTTTCTCTGGGATAGTTTACAAGCATATTCCCAGGGAGAAGAATAAAGAAGCAGATAAGTTAGCTTCTGAGGCAGTTAAAAGAGA
>CAZLTA010000210.1:0-2747 GCA_964562345.1 uncultured Planctomycetia bacterium | reverse complement strand
GATGAAGCAGAAATTACTGCTGAAGAAACTGACAAAGGGCTTATGGCAATAAGCTGCAGTTATATATTTGAGGAAGAAGAAAGTACTTCTTCCGAAGGCGAAATGCCTGAGAGCGGCCCTTTCTCTGAAGGAGAAGAATAGTATTAAAAATTACTTGAATTGAAAATTTTAAGATAAAGGTGAAAGTAAAAATGCCCCTTTTTAATAGCAAAGAGGGGTATTTTTTTTTAAAAGGAGGGTTTGATAAGGATGGAAAATTTAGAGGTTTTCAGTAGCAATTTAAATGTTTTGCAGAAAGAAAAAAATGGAGATAAAAAAGATGAACCTCCACCATATGAAGCGGATTTCGAGTCAAAAGATTGGTTAACCATTCACAAAAATTCAATCAAAGATATAGAAGAATTGTCTCAATATTTACCTCTTAAAGATGAAGAAAAACATTTACTTAAAAAAGTAAGCAGAATCTATCATTTAAGAATACCATTATATTATCTTTCTCTGATAAAAGATTCTGCGAATGCCTATGATCCTATTAGAAAACAATGTGTTCCTTCCTATGAAGAGATAGCCTTTAATGGTTTTCAAATTGAAGATCCTTTGGGGGAGGAAAATACTTCTCCTGTTCCTTTTTTGGTTCATCGTTATCCTGATAGAGTTTTGCTTATTGTGACCTCCCGCTGTTTTATGTATTGCCGGCACTGCACAAGAAAAAGGTTATGGAAAAGAAAAAATACCGAACCCGCATTAGAAGATATCAAAAAAGCTGTCTTGTATATAAAAGAAAATCCTAAAATAAGAGAGGTTATTATTTCCGGAGGAGATCCTCTAACTCTGTCCAATGAAAAAATTGATTACATTCTATCCATCGTCTATAACTGCAAAAACATAGAAGCAATCAGAATTGGTACCAGAGCCCCTGTTGTTCTCCCTCAGCGTATCGATGATGATTTATGTGATGTATTAGAGAAGTATGATAACTTATGGATTAACACTCAATTCAATCATCCTGATGAGATCACTCCTCAGTCTACTTTAGCCTGCAAGAAATTGCAAAAATGCGGTATTCCTATAAGCAACCAATCTGTCCTTCTTAAAGGAATAAATGATAGTGCTGAGATATTTATTAAACTATGCCAGAAACTTCAGAGTATAAGAGTAAAGCCCTATTATCTATTCCAATGTGATCCTACCGAAGGTGTAAGTCATTTCAGGGCGTCTGTTTTTAAGGGAATGGAGATTATGGATAAGATGAGGGGGTATACAGGCGGTATGTGTATCCCTGCTTTTGTAGTTGATGGTATAGATGGTAAAGGGAAAATACCTATCTCTTCAAATTACCTTCTCTCTATATCTAAAGACGGTCTGTTATTAAGAAACTATAGGAATGAGGTTTTCTTCTATCCCACACCCTAAAGATTAAATCGAATGAAAACTCAGCAGTTTAAAAAAAGTATCGATTCCATTGAAAAAATAGCTGTCATTTACAATCTCAAGAGGAAAAAGGACAGCGATGATGAAGAAGAATACGATGAGAAAGAAACGGTTTATGCTTTAAGGAAAGAGATTGAAAAATACGGATTTGAGGTTGTTCTTTTAGAAGAAAACAAATCCTTTTTAAAAAAAATTTCTCAGATAAAAATTGACTTTGCTGTCAATATCACCGAAGGAAGAGGCAATTTAAGAACCCGGGAATCTCTTGTCCCTTGCATTTTAGACAGCATGTGTATTCCTTATTCAGGTTCTGACGGTCTTTCTTTAGGTATTACCCTTGACAAATATCTAACCCATACTTTTTTAAAATCAGCAAAGATACCTGTTCCTCAGGTTTTTCTGGTTAAGGATAGAAATGACCTCTACAGTTTAAAAGAGATTTTTAAAAAAGAAGAGTATTTCATTATTAAACCCAGATGGGAAGGTTCTTCCAAAGGTATATTTCAGGATTCCCTGGTAAAAAATTTTAATCAGCTTAGGAAAAAAGTTGTTTTTATATGGGAAAGATATAACCAGCCGTCTCTGGTAGAGGAATTTTTACCCAATGATGAGATAACTGCGGGAGTATCCGGGAACAAAAAACCTTATCTTTTAGGAATGATGAAGATAGTTCCAAAAGATAAACCGTCTTTACCGTTTGTATACTCTATTGAAAATAAGAGGATGTGGCAGGAAAAGATTGAATATAAACCTCAAGAGAGTATCCCGGACAAAATTCAAGAATTAATAGAAGACTATGCTTTAAGAGCGTTCTCTTTATTAGAGTTAAAAGATTTAGCCCGCATTGACTTTCGTCTGGATAAAAATAATCATCCTAAGATAATAGATATTAATCCTCTCCCCGGGCTTTCTCCTTCTTATAGTGATTTGTCCATACTTTATAATCTAAAAGGCAGAAGTTATTCTGAGCTTATAAAAAGGTTCCTTCATGAATCCTTTAAAAGATATGGTTTTAATTTCCCCGAATAAAATTATTAATAAAAATCCAGTAATTGTTGCTGTGATAAAAAATGAAGTATCAAGAGAAGATATGAAAGATGTCTTGCGCTGTAAGGATTCGGTAGCAGAGGCATTATTACAAAGAGGTTATAAACCTAAAACTTTATATTTAAGGGAAGGTACCTTTAAGAGCCCCGCGATTCTTGTAGAAAAAATTTTAAAATTAAATCCTTCATGTGTTTTTAACCTATTTGAAGGATTTTTTGATGATTCTCAAAAAGAGGCAGATTTTGTTTTTGTTTTAGAAGAGTCAGGCA
>CAZLTA010000209.1:0-2770 GCA_964562345.1 uncultured Planctomycetia bacterium | reverse complement strand
ACCCAAGAATAAATTTTCCAAAACTTTGGATTTTCCATAAGGTAGACAGCAAGTAGACATTTAATAGAAAGATTGACAATAGATAGACAATGTTTAAAAAAGATAAAACCCTTCAAAATAGATGGATAAAAAATTTATTCAAATCTCCATCGTTGTAGTTATAATAGTTTTAGCAGTAGGATCTTTCTTATTTTTTCAAAAATCTACCCCACGAGAAGACGGATCAAATAAGCTCACTACACGAACCTCTTCAGTCGCAGTTTCTTTATTGGTGCTTGATATTTCTGATGTCCCTGAAGATTATTCATTACAAGACAAGGCTCCGCGAGTTAAATCTGAATTATCGGCTGATGGATTGGAATTAGGGTGGATGGAAGGTTATAAAATAAGTTTTACTAAATCAGACGATTCTGCATTCTCAATTACAAGAATAGAACAATTTATTTCAAAATACCCTATAGAAAATATAACTAAACTAATAATAGCCCCTGAGGAAGCAGAGGGAGTTACAGTCGATGAGATTCCTATAGAAAAGCTAGGAGATGAATCAAGGGCTTTCAAAATAGTAGATGAAAATGATTTTGCAGGATCATTTGGGTATTATCAAATTCAATTTAGGAAAATGGACATTTTAGAAACATTAACAATTAGTGGGACTTCTCAGAATTTCGAACTTCTTAAAGAATTAGCAAGAAAAGCCGAAAATAAAATAAAATAATTTCAATGACAGATAAACTAACTTTCAAAAAATTTGCAGAATTGGTTTTAGAAGATGCTAAAAGGCCACTTAGTCCATTAGATATTTGGGAAAAAGGCAAAGAGATGCTATTATCAGAAAAATTAAAAACTTCTGGGAAAACTCCTTGGCAAACTATTGGAGCTCAACTTTATGTGGATATACGAGATAACCCAAAAACCGTTTTTTATCAATATAGCAGTAGGCCTATGAAATTTTATCTTTCTAAATTTAGAGAAGATTTCAAACCAGAGGAAGTTCCAATAGAGGAACCTTCAGAAGATGATGTTCCAAGAACAAAATTTGACGAAAGAGATTTGCACCCTTTGCTTGTTAAGTTTGTAGATTCTTCTCTTGATTTCAATGCGCATGTAAAAACAATTTATCACGAGATTGCAAGAAGGGACAAAAAGGGACTCAATAAATGGATTTATCCGGATTTGGTCGGGGTTCATCTTCCATTTAACGATTTCGATCTTTCAACATTACAAGTTCAAAAAGAGCTTTACTGGACTGCTGTTCGTTTCTTTAGTTTTGAGATGAAAAAAGAATTGAATATCGGAACTCTAAGAAAATGCTATTTTCAGGCAGTCTCAAATAGTAGTTGGGCAAACGAAGGTTATTTAGTTACTTTAAAAATTATTGATGAAGATGGGAATCTAATGTCTGAATTAAGAAGATTAAACAATGCTTTTGGGATTGGGATAATTAAATTAAATGCTGAAAACATCAACGAAAGTGAGATATTAATTCCTGCAAAAAAACAAGAACTTGATTGGAGCACCATAGACTTACTATTAGGAAAAAATGGAAACTTTAAAGAATTTCTTGAAATAGTTCAAGGAGATATAAAACTTGGAAAAATGACTAATAAAAATAATTATGACGCTATCATGAATGATGAAGATTTTGAAGAATATGTAAATAAAAAAGGAATTTTAGAATAAATGAACATTATTTTGTATTTATTGTTTTAATTTAATTACATAAATACAATATTCTAAAGAAGAGATTCTATTTTTATACTTTTTTATGTTCACAGAGGAAATTATCTACTCGTTTAAACTTTTTCTATCTATCTCTATCTTTTAATATAATTTTCAAACTTTTTATTTTCTAAAATGTAATCAAAATCTTACTCAGATATAACTCCTTACTAAATAAAGATAAAACAAATACGTTGATATTTTGTTGAATTTTAGGCATTATCAAAAGAATAATCCTCTTTCGTCTTTTCTTATCTTACCCTTTATAACTTCTTTTGTCCAATCTTCAATATATGCCTCACGCTTCTCCTTCCATTTATACTTCTTCGCCCATCTGTGCACGGTCATAGCGCTTACATTAAGCCCCTTAGCAATCTCTTTTTGTGTTATTCGATCCAAATATAATTCAAATGCTTTTCTTATCTCTCTGGGCGGTATTGGGCTTTTTCTTCTTCCTTTTTTCATTCGCTCCACCTCCTTATAACTCCTTTTATTACAGTTTTTGCTATCAATCTTATAGCTTCTTTGTCAGACATTTCCCTTAGTATAGGGAATTTATCCTTCCATTCTTCCTCATGCCCCTTGTAAATAGATCTAGCCATATAGAGTCTTTCTTCATATTCTTCTTTTTTACTTGTCATTTTTATACCCCTTTCAATTTAATTGATTTCAAATAATTGCATAATTCCATACCGGCTTTCACTGCCTCTTTCTTAAGCCCATATTCTTGCACCATAACTTCTTCGGAAACTCCATCAAAGCCAAGTAAAGCAGATTCAAGGATTGTACAAAAAATTATCTTATCCATCTTTTAATGCCTCCTCGATTTTTGATTGCGAGAAATCTATATTGGACACAGGTTTATTTTCCTGGAATAAATCATTTTTTCCATTATTTCTATCCCGTGTGTCTATACTTTTTCCCTTTCTTTTAACAAAATCTTCTGGATTTAAATTTTCATAATCAACATCCACAGAGCTATTTTCTTGGAATTTAGGATTTATTCCATCATTCATACATTGAGTATATTTTAAAAGCTCCATAAATT
>CAZLTA010000208.1:0-2772 GCA_964562345.1 uncultured Planctomycetia bacterium | reverse complement strand
GAATCATTGGTATATTCTATCAATTCTCTATCTGAACAGTTTAGTTATTCAATTGATAAAGAAATATTTAAGAATTCTCTAGGTGGCATATTAACACAATATGATAATATTTTTTCTCCCGAAGCAATAAATGCAATAGTTTCAACTGTCCGTAAGAATGGAATGTTTCTTCAGGTAAGCAGGATTGCTACAGAAGATATGTTTATTAAAATGCCCGCCTCGGTTATATGCTATCTAGAAGATGAAGGGTTTATTGTAGTAGATAAAATTAATAAAGTAGATAAAATTATATCTTATAAAAATTATAAAAATGACCTAAAGACGCTTTCTTTAAAGGAATTTTTCAAAAGATGGAATAATATTTGTTTTTCACCTCTAATAGAAAATATTATGTTAGAACGGATAAAAGGTGACAAATTTTCTACTCCTCTTCAAAATGAGTTTGTAGCTATCTATACCCATCATTTAGATGTAAATTTTGAGCAATTACAGCACATTCTAGATATACTGCAAGAAGAAGCGCGAAGTAAAGAATGGAATTTGATTTATATAGATGAATTGGGATTAATTCCTCATGATACAATTCAGAAGACAGCTGAAACAAGTAATATTTCTGAAAAGGAAGCTTTCAGCAAAGTTAAACTCCAATTACAAGGAGAAATTGCACGGATAAAAAACGGTAGCACAATTTATGATAATAATCCATTTTATAAAAAGCTGTATGCATATTTGGCTAGGAATAAAATAGATTCCGTGATGGAAAATTTGGGTTATGAATTATGGAAAAAAATTGTATCATTTGACGAAGAAGGTGTTTATCAAAAAGCAGCTTATAGTTTTATGCATGGAGATATGTTGAAATATCTCAAACAGATAGAACTTTATACCCAGTATTTTTATAATTATAATGTTAGAGTCAGAGACGAAGAATTCCTAGCCCAGATTTTTAATATTTTAGAAAGTAATCCAAGAACGATTGTCTTTACAATAAGAGGGCTTGGACACTATGGTATTGGGGGAAGATTAAATTATCGAGGTTGTTCTGTTAAAGAAATAATAATATGTGAAGGGAAAATTTATGAAAATTTTAATAGAAGGACGTGGATAATGACTTTGTGGGCTAATGGAGTAAAGTTTACTCCTCAGATAGAAGAGATAGAGATGGCAAAAGTTTTTGTCCAAGATTGTATATTCTATATGATAAAACGACAAAATAGAATGAGCATGTTAGAAGCTAGGCGTTTATCATATAAGACGGTCAATAAAGTCAAAAAAGAGGATTTTCTAAACTTATTATCTGAAATACGGGTATATAGCGCTCTGGGATTATTCAAGGAAGAAGATGATTTGTTAGTTTTCGCAAAAGTTATCTATGACTGGTGTTTAAAGAACGGGTTTTTAAATTTGGATGAGTTGAGCACGTCCTTATAAGTAAATAATAGAAGTTTCTTTTAATCATTTCTCAAGTGGTAAGAAAGCAGATTATTTTTTAAAAGCATGCTATAATTATAATGTATACAATGCTATAAAAAGGGGGCCGGGGCTGTAAAGTGGATAAAACTATTGTAAATAATATTTTTTCTTTTTTATTATGTTTTTGTAGCATCGTTGTATATTTTTCAAGCAATTCATATGCAATAGAGGATGAGGAGTTTCCAGAGATATGGGGGATGCTTCCGGTTCAGGACGAGCCGCATACTTTGTGGGATACGGGCTGCCGGGGGTGTTTTACAGATATTTTAATTCCTGTTTTTTTAGCAACGAATGAAGTTATAGATGAGCCTCAAGACTGTCCTGATGATTTTGAAGCAAATATTGAATTGGGGCAGGATGTATTCAGCGATTTAAGTATTGGGCGAGGATTGGGCGGTGCTTTGCTGTTTGTCTCTCATGAGAGGGACTGGGGTCAAATAGATTTACAGGATATAGCAGAGGGGTCTTTCCCTGTATCTATTGAGACAATTGATGAAAATGAAAGAAGTTTTAAAGTAATATTGGGAGATAAAAATAATACTAATATAGGTTTTATAATTAAGCCTGATGGTATATACGGTTTAGAAGGCATATTTAAAGATTCAATTGTCGAATTTAAGTGGCAGGGTAAAAAATTCAGGTTCGGGGTTTTAGAAGACGGTGAGGCTCTCAAAGTTACTTTAGAACCGTTATCTTCGGATTTATCTTCTCGGATTAGTTATTCGAAGGAATTTACTCTTGGAAATTTTGAGGGGGAGTTAAAATTCCATTTTGCAAGTGGAAAGCCTTATTTAGAAATTCAGTTAAAAAACGGAGATAAAAAAACAGCAGATGTAGATATAAGCCCTAAACAGACTTGCTTGGATTTAAATTTTCAAGCTATAGTAAGTGATAAAGGCATAGTAAGTATTAATGCAGATTCTCTTATGGTTGGGAATGACAAATTAGAAGGCAGTTTTGAAGTAACAGTTGAAGAGGAAAATCAAACCGTTGTATTAAGCCTGGGGAATAGCCGTTATCTGGAGATAAATCAAAACGGAAGCACAAGGGAAATCATAGATGAGTTTTTTACAGAATTGGCAGAAGAGATGGTTTTTTTACTTCCCCAATGGGCAGAGGATAATGAGGATGTCGACCCTGAAATGACGGTTGATGATATAAAAGAAATGCTCTGGGAGGCAACAGGCGATGATTTAAAAGAGCTGGCTGATGTGATTGAAGAAATAAATGAAGAAAGGCAGGGGTTAATTATTCCTGACAAATCTATGTTTTTTATGGATTTTTCTCTCCTCCAAGATG
>CAZLTA010000207.1:1467-2784 GCA_964562345.1 uncultured Planctomycetia bacterium | reverse complement strand
TAGTATTTAGTCGTTGGTATTTAGTATTTAGTAAAGAAAATACAAGTATGGAAAAAGTGGGACAGGCACCTTTTTAAAATCAAAAAAGTAGCCAGTCCCCATTTTCCAGAAAGACGGGTCGGATGAATCCGACCCCTACATTTAAAATTAAACCACATCAGAATATTTGTTGTAATAAGATTTTGATTTGTTTTTAATCTATTTTTAATTTATTTTTAGTTCCTCATCATTCACATTTAACATCACACCTCTTCTGGGTACTGCTTTAAATATATCTCGAACTTTTTCTTTGTTTGTTTTATTATTGCCGATTGCATTTAAAATGTTTTTTCTAAATTGGTATATATGCTGAATTACCCGGGTATAGATTGCTTCAGTTTTGGGTCCCCATATTTTCTTTACGATATCTTCATAGCTCATTACCTGCCTGTTGTGTTGGGCGAGTAGATGAATTAAGGAAAATTCTTTGGCGGTTACTTCAATATTTTTTCCCATAAAGATGATTCGGTCGGGGCGAAGAAGGGAGATTTCTAATACAGGTTGCAAGGTGCAAGGTGCAAGTTGCAAGTTAGTAAAAACAGGTTGAGAAGTGCAAGGGGGAGGGGAAGAAATGCAGATTTCAGGAGGGAGGTTTTTAGTTTTTGGTTTATAGTTTTTAGTAGAAAAGGAGGGAAGAGCAGGAGGGAGGTTTTTTTTGATTCTTATGGCAAGCATATCAGGGAGTATTTTGGAAAGGTCTTCTGTGGAGAGTTCTTTCAGGCACTGCTTATGGTTATAACCTGCTTGTAACAATTTATTAATATAGTACCGGCTCAATCCGGGGATATGCAGCCGAGATAAATTTAGACCATCTTCCTCTACACCGTCAATCAATATTTCAGATAATATCTTTATTTTATTCAAGTCTTCTTCTCTCTTTTTTTTCCAGCCCTCATTTTCTGCTATTTCCGCCAGGCTATCAGCCAACCAGGAAAAACCCTCTCCTAATACCTGGATAGTTCCCCCGTAAAGCCCATACTTCTGTTCGATAGTCTTGATATCTTTGTCTTCCTTTATCCAATCATGTAATAGGCAGGTCTTCTTAAAAGCCAGATAGTCTTCTAAAGGAGTGGGATCTTCTTTTATTTTTCTCAATATAATTTTATCCCGGTAGAGCTTCTTATTTTCATCCCCCTGTTTTAAGACCAGATGCAGGAGTTTGTTCCGGTAATTTCCTCTGCAACCCTGACTATAGCTTTCTTTTCTATCATCATTCTGGTAAAACTGAGAAAAGGGGATGGGCAGTGCTTTGCCATCTGCGCTAAAGGCCAGGAGAAG
>CAZLTA010000207.1:0-1367 GCA_964562345.1 uncultured Planctomycetia bacterium | reverse complement strand
TCTTTTATATATTCTTTTATCTCATTCGTTTTTAGTTTATGTTTTAGCGATAATCTTAATAGATGGGTAAGCAGTTCTTTTTCTGGTATAATCAGCTGTTTATTTGCCGAGTTATCTTGGGTAAAACTAGAATAAGTATTCTGGTAGATAGTTTCGGAAAGGAGGGAATAAGCCAGGAAGATTATCCGGCCAAAGTTTTCGTTACCAGCTCTTCCCCCCATATTCGCGATATCAGCTGAAGTAAGATTGGTTCGGAAATTGTGGAGGTAGTTTCCGTCATTATTATGAATTTTATCTGAAGGAATGATAATATTCTTAAAGGGCAGATTAATACCGATAGAATATTTAACAGCCGCACAGACAATCTTTATCTCTCCCTTTTTGAGCTGAGTTTCCACCAGATTTCTTTCTTCCCAGGATAGTTCCGGATTATGATAGGCAATGCCTTTTTCTAAGGGTTTTAGTAGTTCATCACGGGATAGGGTATCTTCCATCTGGTGAAGTTCTTTTAGGGCGGAGGAGGCGGCAGGAGCGTCAGGGGATTCCAGGCGGGAGGCCAGTCTTTCAGCCCATTGCCGGGATTCTCCAGGGGTGGCGAAAAAAATCAAAGTCGGCTCATCTTTCTTTATAAAATACTTCACAGTTTCCAGGAGATAATCTTCAAAACAGTTATCCCGGACGGCCTCCGGTTGAAAAAACACTTCTTGATGGCAGGCTTTTTCCTCATTCGAGGCAGCGTATTTGAAAACTCCTTCCCTTACCACTCCTTTACGCATCTCTGCCGGTTGGGGATAGGAAATAAGAGGATGAGCGGGGAACCATTTTAAGAGAGTATCTTGATTTTCTATTAAAGCGGAAAGGGCAATAATCCGGAGATTCGTTAGTTCTTTTTTTAGCAGGTGGTCGATTATCTCTTCTAATAGAGGTCCCCATTTGGGGTCATCGATAATCTGCATTTCGTCTATTATCACTAAAGAGGTATTAGTTAAAAATTCAGGATACATAAGGAGGAAATAATTGAATTTCTCGCAATCCATTACTGCCAGTTTATAAGTTCCCTGGGTTATGCGGTGGTCATTTTCTTTGCGATTACGGGTAGAGATTATAGTTTCTGCTCCGCAGTTATCATAAAGGTTCTTAAAGTGTGAATATTTTTCTTCAGCGTAAAACCTGAAAGGGGATAGGTAGATGCATTTTTTCTGATGAATCAGATGGGCTGCAGTGGCCATCTCTCCGAGGAAGCTCTTGCCCGAGGAAGGAGGAGCGATGACTAACAAATTTTGATTTTCGTCATTGCGAGCCTTCGAAGAAGGTGCGACAATCTCATCACTTCCTTCCTTTCTGTCATTCCCGCGAAAGCGGGAATC
>CAZLTA010000206.1:0-2820 GCA_964562345.1 uncultured Planctomycetia bacterium | reverse complement strand
TTTAGCAACTCTTAAAAAATATTCTCCAAGTTTATTTAAGGAAGTACAGCCTATAGTAAAGCCGATACCACCATCCCAAAAAGCAGAAACCTCCTACGAGGAATACAAAACACTTGGTGCGGGAGCTGGGGTAGATATAAAACAAATAGAAGCTGAAAAAAATAAAAGGAGTTTTTGGACAAAATTATTTGCTTCTTTAAATATTGTACCCAGAGCCGAAGCAGCAATGACAACTGTAGCAAGCAGGCATAATCCTGCTGATATAGTTGAAAGAAAGGTTGCAGAGAAAATTCCAGGCAGGACATTAACTACTGCTGAAAGACTTTACATAACACAACAAGCACAAGCAGGGGTAAATACTGATGATTTGGTTAGCTTTATTATTTCAAGAAAAGATAAAATAGCTCCAATAGATTTTAAAAAAGGTGTTGTAATAAAACCATCAACCTATGGGGGATTGCTTTCAAAAAATGCACCAGAAATTTTAAAAGCTGGTGGGGAAGCTTTACTCAACAGACCTGGCGAATGGACTGATACAGGAATGACAGAAGCATTACAAAAATCCCTGCCTGAAGGTGCTATGCCTGGATGGGCTGAATCTACACTTGGAACTGTCTTTGATATAGGAGCTGACCCCTTTACCTATGGTGCAGGAAGTGTTATTAGTCCACTTAACAAGATGATAGGTGGCAAGATAGCTGCATCTGCTTTAGGGAAGGCTGCAAAGGCTTCTAAGGTTGGTAGAAATGTAGATTTAATTCTCAAAGCATTATCTTTCAAGAAATCCCCAGTATCAAAAATAGCAACTAAACTAAGGCGTGAAGAAATTTATGGTATGCAGAAAACAGTTGATTTGCTTGAAACACTTATAAAGAAAACTGACACAATAGATGATGCAATAACAATTACAAAACATCTGGCAGACCCCGAGAAATATAAGCTGTCCTCTAAATTGACTGATGTTGCAGATACAATCAAAAAGTTATTTGGCGAGTTTGCAGAAGAAGAAGCAGGAAAAGGGATACTTAAAAATGTCCTTGAAAATTATGTTCCTGGTAGAGTTCCTTCTGAACTTCTAAGCAAAATTCCTAAGGGTGGAAAAATATCAGCTTTAGGAAAGAAAACCCAGCCATTTCAGCTACCCAAAACATTTAAGAATATTCTTGAAAGAGCAGAGTTTGGTGTACCTACCGAACAAAATATATTCAAGTTGACAGTAAAGAGAGCTTCCGAACATTATAAGGCTATATCAAGGCTGAAGATGGTTGATGAAGTTGCTAAGTTTGGTAAAAAGGCTGCTGAACTGACACCAATAAATAAATCTAGCTTAGTAGAAACAGGACTGAAGGAACTTAAAGGAATTTATTATGAACCTGATATAGCAAGGATAATTGAGAGAGCAGAACAATTCTCAATTCTTGATGAACCCACTAATGCACTCCTTAAAGCTTACGATAAGACCCTTAATCTACTCAAGGGATATATGACTGTAACTAATCCGGGCTTTCACTTTAGGAACTTTTATTCAAATTACTGGTTATTATTTTTAAAAGATGGTGCAAAAGCCTTTGACCCAGTATCTCACTTAGATGCACTTTTTATACAACTTGCAAAGAAAAACCCTGAAAGATTAATACAAATCGGAAAGAAAACCTTTAAAGCAGATGAGTTATACGAGATGTCAGGTAAGCTGGGAGTAAGAAGGACAGGATTTCTTCGTTCAGATGTTTCAGAATATTTAAGTCAGAGGATTGAATGGCTGATGAAACCTAAAGCTGCAAGGATAGCTTCAAGATTCAATCCATTCTCAAGAGAATTTGCACCAATGAAATTAGGGGATATTGGCGGAGGATTTATTGAGGACAATGCCAGACTTGTAGGTTGGATTAACGATTTAAAGGCAGGGAGAGCTTTTGAGGATGCTGCAACAAATACTAAAAAATTTATGATAGATTATACTGACCTATCTTTATTTGAAAGGAACGTACTAAGGCGTATATATCCTTTCTATTCGTGGCTTAGGAAAAATTCAGTATTGCAGGCTGAACAGTTAATCAAGCAAACAGGTAAATTTGCATTAATCCCTAAACTTAAAAGATATATTGAGAGTTTTTCTGAAGATGTAGATGATAGATTTTTACCTGATTATTATGAAGATTTAGCTGCTATAAGGACTCCAATTAAAATGGGTGGAAAACCCCTGTATTTTAATCCTAACTTCCCCTGGCAGGACTTATCCAAACTTACAAGTCCAAAAGAATGGGTATCAGGAATAAATCCTATGTTAAAAGTGCCTGCCGAGATGATATTAAATAGAGAAGCATATTTTGGCAGAGACATAAATGTTCCTGGAAAGCTCAAGCCAGCACCAAGATATTTACAAGCATTGGAAAATGTTTTGCCTTTAGAAAAAATACTGCTAGGTGCAGAAAAAGACAAAGAAGGTCAATTACAAATAACAGGAAGGCAGGAATACCTGTCAAGGCAGATACCGTTTCTATATAACATTCATAAGGTACTACCCCCTGAAGCAGACGCAGGAACAACAACAAAAAATAAGTATATAACAGATATAGCATCAACCTTATTTGGTATCAAACTTTTTGCCTATGATGAAGAAAAAAATAAAACTTATTATTATGAAGATTTAATAAACAAAATAATTGCAGAATTAAAGCAGAAAAGGGATTTGGGAAAATATGTTCCCACAATGACTGAATTTAAGAGTGCCTTAAAAGAATTTTATAAACAGGGAATTGTGAAAGAATATCCTAAATATTCGGTTGCACAAAATATTAAGGAAATGACTAAGTATGGTGG
>CAZLTA010000205.1:0-2872 GCA_964562345.1 uncultured Planctomycetia bacterium | reverse complement strand
CTTTGTTTATATTCTCAAGACTATCCATTATAACCCTATCTCATTGCTTATTTTACACATTGCCTCAAGAGAAATAGTAATAAATTCTTCCAGGCTTAAACCCAATTCCATACAACTTTTAATTTGCTCTCTATTCGCTCCCCGGGCAAAACTTTTTTCTTTAAACCTATTAAGTATAAATTCAGTGTTTACCGCTTCTAGCTTTTTCTGAGGATGCATTAAAGCAGCAGCCACAATCAATCCTGTTAAAGGGTCCACTGCATATAACGCTTTTGCCATCTTTGTCTTCCTCTCAATATGTCCGGGATGAGCCTTTATTGCTTCGATTATCTCTTCATTTACTCCTTTCCCTTCTAAAATCTCAGCAGTAATAAATCCATGTTTGGAAAAATCATCTTTTGTTTCCTCATAATCCAAATCATGAAGCAACCCAGCTAAACCCCATGCATTTTGGTTTTCCCCAAATTTCTGAGCCAATTCCCTCATACAGGCTTCAACTGCTAAACTATGTTTTGTAAGATTTTTATTATCTAATTTTAACTTAACTAAATCTAAAGCTTCTTGCCTTTCCATTTACTTTAACACCATGCCTTCCACATTATTTCTTCATATTAAAAACATACCGCGTATCAAAATTGAACTTTCTATAAACTCCTGAACAAACTTCAAAGTTTCAATCTTAAACCAACTTTTATTTTCGTGATAACCATCCCCGCAAAAACTACAGCAACTTTTTACCCGCTTCCTTGAGTTGGAATCTAAACAGTTTAAAAATTATCTTATGCATAATCCGCCTCCTTCATTTCTTTAAACACCTCATCCAGTATATCCGTCATCTGTTTCTCATTTTGTATACTGCTTGTTGCACTAACTACTTTGCCATTTTTAAAATATACGGTAAAAGGCAATCCCATAAAAAAAGCACATTCCGGTAAATTTTTGATAAAAGAAGCAACCGGAATATCAAAATCCATATCTCTCATCTGAACATGAGAATATTTCGGCTCTAATCTTTCCATAATTTCATAAACGGGAACACACATCGGCCCCATTCTTCCGCAGCAAATCATAACATTGACGTTGCTTTTAAATAATTCCTTGATTTCTTCACCACTTTCCAGATGCTTGAGATTCGTATCTAACATCACTACACCTCCTATTAGACGGTTAAATCACAACTTCTCCTGCCGAATATAACCGTTCCCAATCTTACCATATTAGCCCTTTCTTCAATAGCTGCCTTGTAAGAATTAGATATTCCCATAGAGAGATACTTTAAATCCACATTGGGAATACCGCGTTCTTTCAACTGCTCAAAAATTGCTTTTGCCTCTCTAAAATAACCTCTCGAATCTTCGGAATTGCCTACCCTTGGACCCATTGTCATTAAACCTTCTAATCTTAAATAATTTAATTTAGAGATATATTCTAATTACAAACTTATAACCGGCTTTAATTAAAAATAAATGTAATTTTAGAACCTACTTTATATTATCCCCTCTAAAATTTTATCTAAACCCTTCGGAACCTCCTTTGCCATAATCTCTCTAATTACGCCAGAGAAACAATATCCCATTAAACGGGTATTCTTTCTGTAAATAACGACTTCCCCATTTTCATATTCGACAACAGCAATTGCTGCCGGCATAAAAGTCGAAACCGCTGGAAATGCAGCATTAACTCTGGAGGAATGATCCGGGTTACCTATCTTATATTCACGCAAGAGAAAAGGAAGATCACCTTTCCCTATCTGCCTATAAGTTTCATTGTAATCCTTTTCGCTTCTTAGAATCCAATCTTTACTTAATTTAATATTCTCTTTGATAACTTTATTCGTCTTTTCAAAATCCAATTTACTAATATTCTTCACAAAAAAATATTTTCCCGATTTAGGCAGTAAGACTACACCAATTGTTAATAAGAATATAATCGTCACACCTACTCCTAAAATAAAATTTATCATTTATAAAACCTCCCTTATCTTTGTCAATTAATACTGTATTTCCTACAAACAAAATTCTTCAATAAATCTGAATATATAAAAAGTTTAAGTATCCAGCTGTATCCATAACTACTGCACTCCATTCAAAACCGAAATTTTTTACTATTCTTTTAAACATCTTTTACATCCTGTTATTAACTTTAATTTAATTAATAAGAGAGAACAGATATGTCTAAGCATAGAAATTAATGAGTATCTAAATCACAGCTCCTTTTACCGAATATAACTGTTCCTAATCTTACCATATTAGCTCCTTCTTCAATAGCTGCCTTGTAAGAATTGGACATTCCCATAGAGAGATATTTTAAATCCATATTGGGAATGCCGCTCTCTTTTAATTTCTCAAAAATCTCTTTTGTTTTTCTAAAATAAGGCCTTACATCTTCTACATTTCCGACTCTGGGGCCCATTGTCATCAATCCTTCCAGTTTTAAACAGTTCAACCTGGAAATTTCAACTGCCATTTTTTTTATTACTTCATAGTCTGGTTCAACTCCGGACTTTGTTATTTCACTGCCTATATTCACTTCTATAAAGACAGCGATTGTTTGCCCTTCTTTCTTTACTCTTTTATTCAACTCCTCAGCAAGTTTAATTGAATCAATAGTTTGGAAACAATTAAAAATTTTTAAAGCTTTATTGACTTTATTTTTCTGCAAGCTGCCAATCATATGCCATTCTAATCTCTTAGTATCTTCACCAAGCAAACTATACATTGCTTCTGCTTCTTGAATATAATTCTCTCCGATAATTTCCGCTCCGGCAGAAATTACTTCTTCTATTTCTTCCTTTGTTCTCATCTTAGCTGCTAGAACTATTTTTACATATTCAGGAATTTCTTTTCTAATCCGCAAATAATTTTCTCTTATA
>CAZLTA010000204.1:0-2881 GCA_964562345.1 uncultured Planctomycetia bacterium | reverse complement strand
TATTTTATCATATGCATCGGCTATGTTTAAATAAACGTTTACTGATTTGGGGACTCGTTCGATAACTTTTTGGTAACATTCTATCGCTTTCTCATATTCTCCGTATTCAAAATATGTATCTCCTAAACTTTCATATCCTTCTATTAACTGCGGATTTATATCTATAATTTTTTGAAAAGCTGCTATCGCTTCTTTATGCATGCCTACTTGGTTATAAGCATCTCCCAATTTTTCATAAAACTCTGTGGAGTGAGGTGCAATCTCTAAAGCTTTCTTTAAATATACAATCCTCTTCTTATACTCTCCCAATTTATCATAAACATCAGCTATCTTAAAATAAATATCAACTGAAGAAGGATTAAATTCTAAAGCTTTTTTTAAATAGTCTATACTTTTCATATAGCTGCCTATTTTATCATATGCATCGGCTATGTTTAAATAAACGTTTACTGATTTGGGGACTCGTTCGATAACTTTTTGGTAACATTCTATCGCTTTCTCATATTCTCCGTATTCAAAATATGTATCTCCTAAACTTTCATATCCTTCTATTAACTGCGGATTTATATCTATAATTTTTTGAAAAGCTGCTATCGCCTCTCCATGCATTCCTATTTGGTTATAAGCATCTCCTAATTTTTCATAAAAGTTAGCTGAAGAAGGATTAAATTCTAAAGCTTTTTTTAAATAGTCTATACTTTTCATATAGCTGCCTATTTTATCATATGCATCGGCTATGTTTAAATAAACGTTTACTGATTTGGGGACTTGTTCGATAACTTTCTGGTAACATTTTATCGCTTTCTCGTATTCACCATGGATAAAGTAAATGTCTCCTAAATTCCCATATCCTTCTATAGCATATAGATTCATTTTTATACCTTTTTGGTAATATTCCATTGCTTTAGTATAATCGCCTCGCAGAAAATAGATATTTCCTAAACCAGCGTAGCCATAAAAGGAACGCGGATTTAGCTGAACATATCTCTGATAGTAATAAATTGCCTCTTTAAAATTTCCAGTCTTGTCATATGCATCTGCTAATCTTTGACACAGATTGACAGAATCAGGCATATGATACATTGCTTCTTTATATACCTCTATTGCTTTCTCATATTTTCCTGTAATAATATGAATATCCCCTAAACTGATAAACGCATCACCATCGTCAGGATTAAGTTCTATAGCTTTTTTATAACAGTTAATGGCTTTTTTATATCTACCGCTTATTGTGTAAAATTCCGCCAGTTCATGATACGGTTTCACAGGTTTGGGAAAAAGCGAATAGATACTTTCGTCACTTCCGTAATATTTTTCACGGAATTCCTTGATATGTTGTAAAGCATCAATATCTCCTTTTTCGGCATAGTAACGCATCATTTTAAATAAAGTTATCAAATGCTGCTCTTTTTCTATTGCAGTCATTTTAAGTGGAGAAACTTCAATTATTTTGGCATTTTTAAAAAATCCTTCTGCCTGCAGTTTCTCAACATTGGATTTATTATTCACTATATTAAGCACAGTAATAAACAAATAAGCAACTAATGAACAAACAGTAAACAACGAAAACAATTTAAGATACTGAACATTCATCAGATTTGGAGTCCGTTGAGAAGATAAAGAAATCAGTTTTGAAAGTCTCATTTTGCTATAATATGCTGTTCCAAAAATAAGTATAATTAAAGGAAGACAAACTTTTAATTTTAAAGATAAATTATTTATCCTTAATAAAAAATCCAAAATATAGTTTAAAGAACCAACTCTTACCAGTATATTAGGAACTCCAGTGATATAAGTCCACTCCACCCCGGTTAGATGTTCAGAAATAATAATTAAGTTCCAAGTAATAAAGACAATAACCATCACCCAGAGATATCTGGTGTATTTTTTCAACACAGTTAAAGCAGCTGCAAACAATATTACAAAGACAGGAAATTCAGTCATTAAAACCCTGAAACTCAATTCTCCCCCTGCAGGGCTGAATATTTTGCCTACAAGAGCTAATTTCACAAAAGCATAACAGGCCAGCATTGCAAAAAATATATCATGGGTATACTCTTTATTATTTGTCTGTCTGAAATTTTTCAACATTCTAAATATCACAAATATAAATCCCAGCAAGCAGATATATAACACAGGGGATGTATAAAAAATTCCGCGATAAGAACTGAAAAACCCATTAAAACAATATGAGAGCTGATAGTGAAAAACCGACCTTAAATAAATTACCTCCTCCAAATGAACAGTACCGTATTTAAGATAAGCATTTATCCCTCTTAAAATAAGTATTGGGACAAAACCTTCAATAAAATACAGCCCTTTTTTCCAGACAATCCGTTTTGAAAAAACAAGAAACAGGAAAAAGGGAATAATAAAAATTATCTGGAACCATAATTCAGTCTTTACTGCAACGCAGAGTGAAAAAAATACCCCATATAAAAACCAATGTAACCTCCTAAAATTTATAGCATAAAAATAAAACCAGATTGACAAAATAGCAAATAGACAAGCAACTACATTGGCATTCCCACCTTCAAACAACAGATAATAAAAAAACGGCGTTCCTAAAAGGAGAGCTCCAATTGAGCATAAAGCGATGCCAGCTGAGAAAAAAATGTTGCAGAACATATAAATAAGAAAAATGGCCGTGATACCAAAGACTACCGTACTTAACGACATAACACATCTGGCAAGTATATCATGGCCATAAAGCGTAATATCAGTTATGTTTAATTTGCCGGCAATGAAATATACAAATTTTGCATAAGCATAGAACGGGGCCCAGAGAATAACCCCGCCGTAATTATGGAAAACAGGAAAGTTATATGTTTTGGAAACACTAAACTGGTCAAAATTTAAAGGAGTTTGATTATTTACAATA
>CAZLTA010000203.1:0-2895 GCA_964562345.1 uncultured Planctomycetia bacterium | reverse complement strand
TTCCTGTCCATTTTGATTTCACGAGGCCGGAACTGGCGCATATCAGATGCTTTCACCTGCTTCTGCGCTAATGCTGAGTTAACTCCCAGTATAGATAATGCCAAAATCACAATTACTCCTGCTCTTCTTTTCATCTCTGTTACTCCTCCTTTCTGTTAAACCTGCTTATTTCTTTATCTGCCTGATTATATAATAGTTCTGCGGCTGGAATAGAGCTGGAGCAATAAGCAGCTCTCTGGGCAATACATTCACGCCGATTGCACTTCCGTCCATAATAACCGGAGGCCCGTTCAAGAATGAATCGTCCAAGAAATTAGCTTCTGAAAGCGCCCAGGGAGCAGTTATCTTATACCCCCATCTTGATAATGCTCTGCCATAGAAGAAGTTGAACATATTGGCTCTTTCAAGTACTGCAAATCCGTAACCTCTGCTTAATATGCTTCCGCCAATACTACCGGAACCGTAATTCTCGCCGCCCATTAAGTGGTTGTTTAATATTACAAGGCCTGGAGGAGCAGGAAGAAGTATTTCAACCCTTTCAGTAGCTGCAGTTGATTTTACTGTCCCGTCCATTATCGCAGAAACTTCATCCGTCTTAGCACCTGCCAAGACCCAAAGGTCACCATTTATATCCACATTATAGTGATTGGCTATAGTGCCGATTATACCATTATCTGATTTCAGGTAAGATATTGCACCTGCTGTAAGAAGAGCCGCACCACCTGTATCAACAATATTTCCAGCAGTGGCATAGAGAGTTACTCCATTAGAACCACCAGCTGTCACTGTTGTTGTGGTAATTGTTCCGCCTGCTTCAATATCAATCAATCCATTGGTTGTAACAACAGATGTTAAAGTAACGGCATTATTTTCCAGTATATAGGTATCACCCTGCACAGCAGCGGTAATTGTATCAACATCCGTATCCAACTCATTGTTTACTCCAACTGCACCAACTGTTCCAACCGGAACAGTTAACACCAAATCAGCAGCAGAGATATCAGTTGTTGCATCTGTTGTATCAGTAATATTAGCAGCTGAAATTAAGGTGACTACATCATTAAGAGCTGTTATATCGCCATTCTGAATAATATTTCCAGTACCTGTAGTAGTCAACGTTACATCATCATTACTGCCTGTCTCTCCTCCTGCTGTTACAAGAGTTACTGTCATATCACCAGCAGCATCTACAGTAATCGAACCATCTGTAGTAATGAGGCTGGTCAAAGTAATCGCATCAGCTTCATCTATTACAATAACACCTGCAGCAGTTGCTTCACCAGTAACACTAGCTACAGTTGTATCAAGGTCTATCCCGCCGGCTGCTGCAGCTGTTAAAACATCTGCTGTAACATCATCAGCATCATCAACACCATCCTGGATTATTGCTCCACCCTGAGCATCAAGGGTAACATCACCCAACACACCTGCATTTATAAGCACAGCCTGAATTCCCGCACCTGTAGAAGTCAATGTAATATCATTATCATCAGAATCTGTATTAGAAGAATCAACATCAGTTGCAGTAATCTGGCCGCCGGCAACTACGATAATGCTTCCATCAGCAGTATCAACATCCACAAGGTCAATTGCATCGGTTTCAGTAATAACTATGTCACCTGTGCCAACATGAGTAGTCGAAGCATTCAAACTATTAATTGTTGTCTCAATGTCAAGCTCACCCGTAGTATCTCCTATTTCATCATACGCAGTCATTGTGAGAAGGTCACAAATTATATCCACATCAGAATCAGCCGGAGTTAAGCGTCTGTCAATTTCAGTTATAGAACCATTTGTTGCTTCTAAAGTAATATCACCAGTAGCACTTGTATCAGCATCAGTCGATACATATTCTATAACCATATCACCCGTAGCTGCTGTAATTGAAATATTGTTCCCATTTGCGCCGCCAGTATCAGAACGTACATCCCTGACAACTGTATCAATTTCCGGCTCATGAGCACCGCCATTTGTTATTAAGGTAATGTTTCCGTCATTAGTATCTACTGATTGCAACTCAATTCCATCACCATCGCCATCAAGTTCTTCTAGGTATATATCCCCTAGCGTTGTTGAATCAGCAATGAGAGTAGTAATATTAGTTTCAATATCCAAATCACCTGCTCCACCTATGTCACCTGCAGCAGTTAGAGTTAACAGATCACCGGTAACATCGAGACCATCACTAGCAGTCCTAGGTGTTATTCCCACATATGCCACCTGATTGCTAAACTCAACTATTGAGCCTAAGGTTGCTGTCATTGTAATATCATCCGTACCTGCATCTCCTACCGTACCTACATAGATATTTCCTACATCTGCAGTAACAGTTATATCATCATCTGCCAGTACAGTATTTAAAACTATATCCCTATGGTTAGGAAGAGTACCAGTCGAAGTTAATGTAACATCCCTGCCTATTCCACTTGCACTAATGTTTTCTACCGCTATATACCCAACAGCTGTTATCGTAATATGCCCATCTATAGTAGTTGCATTAGTCAATATAACATCATTCGGTTCATTAATTGTGATGTCTCCTGTGGAAGAACTTGTTTCTGCATCAAGAGTAACAGCATCAATTTCTAATTCATATTTTTTACCAATGCCAATTGCAGCTCTTAATGTTACTGTATTACCCATGATATCAACACCAGCATCCTGAGCCACACCAGTTTCAACGAGCTCATCAATATAACCATTAACTGAGGTAATATTAATATCAACATCCGCACGGTCACCAACTACATCAACTATTATATCCCCTATATCTGCAGTTATATTAATGGTGTTATCAGCTAATACTGAGCCTAGAACCATTCCACCGCCATCCGTAGTCAATGTTACTGTGCCATTAGTAGTACCACCGGCATTGATACCGCCTGCATCATTCGG
>CAZLTA010000202.1:0-2927 GCA_964562345.1 uncultured Planctomycetia bacterium | reverse complement strand
GAAACAGGTAAACTGCACATTGTCGGTTTAACAGCGACTATTAATGGTTCAACAACAACTATAGATGAGGGTTTATTGAACTTGGATGCTGATGGGGAACCTACAGATTATATATTAAGAAGAGTAAATACATATACTTTCTTTGAAAAGGGTAAGAATAATGATACACCGGTAATTTTTACTATGCCTGATGCAGCTTCGATTACGGCGAATTTACCCGGTGGGTTATCATTAAATGATATTATAGATCTCAAGAATATGAGTTGGGATTTTGACCATAACAAATTAATCGTCAAATATAATAAAGATGGGAAAAATTTTGACTTCTTCATTAACCAGGACAATTCTTTCTATGGCTATTTGAATCATTTGGATGGAGTTACAGGTTTGGCTATTTACAAAGTAGGGGACAATACTCCTGTTTTGAATGGGACTATAGAGGAGAATACTGGTTTAAACAGTTTGAGCGGATTGACAATTGGAGCTTTGGGGGTTGAAGAATCTAATGGGAAGACCGTAATTTCTAAAGGGGATGAAAAATTTAATGTGGTTGGTACACTTACTGTTGAACCAAATACGGATACAGCTATTGAAACTGCAACAGAACAAATGAAAACAATTTTAAATAAGATAGGTGTTACTGTTCCTAATGGAGTAAAAGCAGAGGATATAAATGGCAGGTATGTTATTTCTGTAGGAGATACCACCTATAGTTATGATATGAGTTCTCAGAAGTTTGTAAAAGTATCTTCCGAAGGAATTGATGTATATAGCGGTGTAAGTGCAAATTCGAGTACAACGCATGACGCTGCTGGTAATGTGACTACAACTTGGACAGCTACAATACCTGATAATCCTGAATATCACTATTCCTCAGCTGTTGTCACTGCTATAACTGGGGAAGTTGCAGATATTAAACAGATTGCAGCTCATTTAGAAGTTCTCAATTCTGGTGAGTTATTGAAAGAGGGGAATATAAATGTAACTGAAAGTGGAAATACTGCTATTAAGGATTATTATTTTGGAATAAAGGATGGTTCTGTTGAAGGGAGTTTGACTATTAGCAAAAATTCCTCTGGAAGTGTAGAATCAATTTTAATCGACGGGCAGACTTTAGATGCAAGTAAGCTTCAAAGTATGGGACTTAATCTTTCTGAATTTAATGGACAGCCAGTGTGCAATGGAAATAACGATTGGGTTTTACAATTTGGAGACGATGCACTTAGAGTATATAAAGACGGTATTAATTGGCAGGGGGTTGCGGCAATAACTGATGGCAGCACTGAAGAATTAAAATTCTGGGGAAATCTTTCCGATGCATCTTCCCAGCCAGTTGTTGTGAAGGGTGCTGCAGCGACTACAATTTGGGATAGTGGCGATGCAAAAGATATAGTCAAACAATTAAGTTATAAGTCTCAAAGTAACGCAGTATTGAAACAGAAACAGGACTCAAGTGATAAGAATAAATTCACTGTTTATAGATTAGAACAAGGAACTTTGCCTGCAGGTACTAATACGCCAGAGCCTAATGTATATAGAGGGGCTACTGAAATATGTACAGTTAGTGTGCCAGAAGGACAAAAGGTAATAATAGAGTTTGCGGATGGCGATAAGGAAAAAATAGAAGTAACATATAATGATTTGAAAAATCTGCTTGGTCTTTCCGTAGATTTAACACCACAGACAGTAAGTCAAGCGGTAGGTGTAATTGCAAATAGGATTTATGATATAAAAAATAATGGAGGAGTTTCTGGAGCAAAACAGTTAATTTTTAGAAACGCTGCTAATACAGGATATACAATTGTGGATTTAAAAGCTCCTGCAAGTTCAGGCAATCCTTATGGTATTGATACTGATAAGAAAATGGATCTCTTAGATCAGCAATGGGATGCAATTGTTAGTAATCTTTCGTCAGAAGTAGAGTTGGGCAATGGTCAGAAAATGGCGATTGTGGATTTAGAAGGCAAAGGTATTATGTCAGATAAGGTAATTTTTGATACAGCGACTGGTAAAGTAAAAATCACAGCAACTACTAAAATGTCTGACGGCACAGAAAGAGAAGATTATCAATGTAGAGTATTTGATACATCTGATGGTAGTGAAAAAACAGTAGGTTTGACTGAAGATGAAAGATTGACTGCTATGGGGAAGGCATACAAAGAGGCAGTTAAGGTTTTGGATGTCTTTGGATATACTGTAAATTGGGATGTTTTTAAGAAAGGAACAGTACCTCAGTCAATTCAAGGACAATCGGAACCGACTTCTGCTAAATTTTTTCAGGCAGATTCCAAAGTAGGGACTGAAAAGATTACAGTTGTCTTAGATGATAGCAATAAAATAGCAACCATGCTATTTGGAACTACTTCGCAACAAGGTCAGACTATGAATATAGGTATTAATTTTGATTGGCAAGATGACGGGACAGCGAAACTCAGCGGAACTTATATGGATAAAATGGGATTTTTGGAAGCAAAAAAAGATAAAAGTTATATAGATCCGGCCAATGGAAAATTGCATATAGAAGGTTCTAACGGTTCTTTAGATATGACAGTTGAAGAAAATGACACTACTCAGACAGTATCGAAGGAATATAGCTTTTCTCAAGCTTGCCCTATGCCTACGAATGGGTTATGGCCGGTTAAATCATTTAAGTCCACAGAAACATATAAAAAAGACGGAGATAATTGGAAACTTTCAGGATTGGTGGACACATTTTCAGATGGTACTAATGAAATTGGAATTACTTATACTATTGCTGATGACGGGACCTGTAAAGAAAGGGTGGTTAAAGAAGGAGAAGCTTCTGCGATCGAGACAATTACAGGAGATGGCGACTGGCTGGATTACAGGAATAAAGTTATGACAGGAGAAGATCCTGGTCAGTTAGAAATAGAGATAGCTGGCTCTCGGATTAATCCTGAAACAGG
>CAZLTA010000201.1:0-2952 GCA_964562345.1 uncultured Planctomycetia bacterium | reverse complement strand
ACGAGGTCGATTTTTTCTCTTACGCCGAGTGATGCAAAATCCATATTTATGCCCCAGTCAAAATCCAGTATTATAAGCGAAAGTCCTTCTTTGGAGAGAGAAGAAATTTTTTTCAGGCCGTTAACCGTGCCGACTGCTTCTTCTATGATTTTTGTTATCAGAGTTTCCACTTCCTCGGGAGAAGAATTTTCATATGTTGCAACAACCGTAATCTGGGGATAGGAAATCGAGGGGTATAATTCCTGGGAGAGTTTAGTCCAGGAAATAACTCCCAGGAGCACAACCCCCACGTAAAGCATTGTAATTGTTACCGGTCTTCTAATAGAAAATTCGGGCAGGCGCATTTTTATTTTTTGCCGTTAAATTAAAGGCGCTTAAAATAGTTTTCCCTGTGTTTCTATGATTTTTATCCCGGTACCGGCCGGGAACCTTTTCATGCCCGGTGTTTCTATAACAACAAGGTCATCTTCTTTAAGCCCCGTCTTTACAACGGCATAATCTGTTGTAATATATTCCACTGAAACCTGGACATATTTAATCTTTTCCTCTTCTATAGCCGCGGCATAATAAGCGCCTTGCTGAATCGAAACAGATGAACTCGGCACAACCAGCGCATTTTGTTTCCTGAACACGGCAACATCTGCCCGGGCAAACATACCGGGCTTTAACAGCTTACCGGGGTCTAAAACTCTGATTCTGACATTTAATGTGCGTGTTCTTACATCAATTTCAGGAAAAACAGTTTCCACATAGCCGAAAAACACCCGCGTCGGATATGTATCAACTTTAATCTTTACCTTCTGGCCGGCCTTGATTTTAAAAATATCTTTTTCTATAATTCCAATTTCCACAAATATATTGGCCGGGTCAAATAATGTGAATATAACATCGTTGGGCGTTATGAACTCGCCAATATCCTTTTCCTTTTTACCGATAATACCTTCCTGAGGTGCTTCTAAATCCAGCTTCCCCAGTTTGGCTTTACTCAACTCCAGCTCTTTGTTGCTGATATCTATTTTCGCCTTGGCTACATCAAGCTCTGCCTGCAGCTGGTCCAGTCTGTCTTTTATAATTGCTCCAACTTCATAAAGCCTTTTAACTACCTGATACTTTTTAAGAGCGGCTTTATATTCTGCTTCTGCAGCATTTAATTTCGCCTGAGCCCATTGAATTTCAAGGTTAACATCTTTCGGGTCGAGTGCTGCTAAAATATCTGTTTTTTTGACTATATCTCCTTCTTTAACTTTCACATTTTTTATCACTCCATTGACCTCAAATTTAAGCTCTATTTCCGGAATGCTCTTAACAGTACCTACCGTAGGCAGTTCATCCGTAAAATCTACAGGCTGCAATTTATAAACTTTTATGGGAATATTTTCCTCCGGCTGTTTGGGTAAAAGCGCCGCAGGAATTTTGGGTTCGGGTTTAGCTTTCGCTTCTCCTTCTTTTAGAGGAGCTTGTTTTTCTTCAGCCGCCTTAGAGGGTAAAGGGGCCATTTCCCCCGGCGGAGGCGCAAAAAGCCTGCGTACGCCTATAAACAGCAAAATTACAACGATGACGTTAATGGCAATAATAACCAGACTGCGCAGAGAAAACATTTTTTCTAAATCAAACTTTTTTTTCATTGTAATATCTCCACATTATCTCCTATTCTTAATCCTTTAAAATCATTGTCAATCCCCTTCTCAAGATAACAAGCCGTTGTATTATTCTCTATTGTAGCAGGTACAAGCAAGGCATACTCCCTGCCGTTTCTATAAACCATAACTTTGCTTCCGGACTTTAACCCTGCCCCTTCTCCGATATTCAATATTGCCATCCCATATTTATTGTTAACCCCGATAATCCTGCCCTGAATCCCCGAAAGAACAGCCTGCGGTTTTTCTTTCTCAAAATCAGGCAGTTTAAACGGCGTGTATCCTACATTCGTGAGAGGATAGCTGCTGAATTTCTCCCAGGCAGCAATAACAGGTTTTTCTGTCGTAAGGCTAAGATAACTTTCCACGCCGCAGGCCTTGGACATGCTGGCGAGGGCAATATAATAACCAAGTAAAGCCCTGTTATAATTAATCTCCTCATTTGCATAGTCTAAGTAGGACTGCAAAAGTTCTGTAATATTTGCTTCTTCTACTTTCATTTTGCCTTCAGTAACTTTTAATCTTCTGCTCTGAAAATCCAATTTTTTTAACGACGTTTCGATCTGAAACAGAGAAGATATATAATTGGCATAGGCTTTTTCAGCCTCAGCAGTAATCGTTTCCTCTGTTTCCATTTCTTCATTGACAGCTTTTAAAAATTCTACATGTGCTGCTTTCTCATCAGAGGCAGTACCCAGACGGTCAAGCAGGGATAATTCCAAAGACCTGGTAAAAGACTTTGTAGTATCCTCTGTGCTGAACATCCCCACCGGCCTGTTCTGCTGAACTATTGAGGTGTCTAAAGAATTGCTGCCCAAGGGGCGGGAAACTTTTAATCCTACATACCAGCTGTCCCGAAAAACCTCGGGTTCTGATGTGTAATCTTCAGCCATTTTACCGACTTTACCGGTGAGGCTGACATGGAATCTGTCCTTCGACTTTGCAATCTGTTCATTAAGATTGTTAAACTGTGTTATTAACTGGCGGATTTTAAGCTCCGGCCTTTGTATTTTAGCAAGTTTAAGAGATGCATCCAGGTCTATATTCACTTTTTCAAAAGGCAGCCAATTGACTAATGCAATATCCTGGTCTTTAGGCAGATTCAGTGTCTGTCTGAACGCTAACTCGGCTAAAGAAAGCTCTTTCTGGGTTGAGATAAAAAGAAATTTTATCTGCTGGTAGGAAGAAGTAAGCTGCTTATATTCCACTTCTGTTATCAGGCTTTGTTGATACATAAGTTTTCCCAGTGCCAGCAATTTATTGGCTTGGGACAAGAGTTTATTGAAAGTGTCCCAATTCATCCTGTTCAAAATCA
>CAZLTA010000200.1:0-2964 GCA_964562345.1 uncultured Planctomycetia bacterium | reverse complement strand
TCATAATTCAATTATTTTACAGTTATTAAAATATTTTTCCACAAAAATCTCACTTTACTTCTTTATTTTGCATTGTTAATTTTGCATTTTACATTGCTAATTGCTTATGTTCCCTACTTCAACGATAACAGCCTTATCGGGATTAAGATATTTCTTTATGAACCCGATCAAATCCTCTTTGGTTAATTTTTCAATTTTATTTAAGTATACCTCTACTTCCCTGTAGCCCAGCCCTAAGCTTTCATCAACTGCCAGACGGAAAGAATAGGAAGAATTAGTAATTATATCCCTGTAATACCGTGTCTTAACCATGGCTTTGGCATCTTCTATCTCCGCCTCCGTTATATCTCCATTTCCTAGATCATTTAAAATGGCAACCATTCTATTCAATACTTCATCTTTTTTATCCGGAGTTGTTGCAACATAAAAGCTCATAACTCCCGGCTCAGGCCCCAAGAACATGCTCCCGCCTAAAGTATATGCCCCTCCAATATCGCGCCGGATTCTGTTAAAAAACAGCGACCCCTGTCCGGAAACCAGAGCTTGTATTACATCCAGAGAATATCTCGCACCTGTTGTGATTTCAGGAACCATGAAACCGATTTCTATTATAACCTCTCTCTGATTAATTTTCTCACTAACTGTAATTTGCACATCAGGATAAGTGTCCTCGGAGGGCGATATTTTAAACCCGCCGCCCTGCCAGCTGCCAAGCAGTTTTTTAAAATCAGATTTAACTGCTTCTGGATCAATATCTCCGGCAACAGAAATCACACAGTTAGAGGGGGTAAAAATCCCAGCGCTGAAATTCTTTATATCCTCTATTTTTAACCCTGTGACCGACTCCAGACTGCCCTGAGACATCAACCTATAAGGATGTTTTTTATACATAGATGCGCGGATAAGTTTAGACGCCTGATAAAATAAATCTATTTTCGAATCTTTGATTCTGCCTATTTGAATATTTTTCTGAACTTCCAGCTCATCTGATTTAAAAACAGGTTTGATTAATATTGCGGAAATCTCTTTTAGAGCTTCCGTCAGCTCTGCCTGAATTACTTCAACTTCAAAGCCGATACTGTTGTTGCCGCTCACCGGCTTTATCCTGCCGCCCAGCTCTTCAAACCTCTTCTGGACATCAGCCGTAATGAAAACACGGGGTAAAATCTGGGAAATACCGTTATTTTCTGCCGTCTCTGCCCTGACACCGCCCTGAAAAATCACGGTTACCGCTGTTAAAGACGATTCGCCTCCATGAGAGAGAACCAGTCTAACTCCGTTTGGCAATTCTGCCTTTTCTAATTTCCGGAGCACTTTGTTATGGAATATATCCGATACATCCTCTTTTTCAGGAACAAGCATAATTTCAGTCGATATGTCAAGATTGAGGTATTTTTCAGCGGCATGCTCTAAATCCCCACCATTTAAACTGAGATATTTCTTTAAATACTCCCGGCTGAATTTATAATTTTCCACCAGCCCTTCATTGTGGGATAAATTCTGCGCAATATTTAAGGGTGTCTCCTGCTCTTTTAAAAATTCAAACGCTGCTCTTTTTTTCAATCTCTCCAAACGAGAGGAGTTGAATTTACCTTCTTTAATCTGTTTTAAAAACTCATCCAGTTCTTTTTTAAACAAATCAACATTTTTTTCGTCTAAAACAGCAAGGAACCCAAAAAGGCCCTGAGAATGAGGAGTATAATTAAGAGAAGACATGCTGTAGCAAATTCCGGATTTAATAAATCTTTCATAGAGCGGAGAGTCCTTGCCCCAGCTCATATAATCAGATAATAAATCCAGCGCTTCTAAATCAGCATCGAATACCGAAACCCCTGATAAAGAAACAAAAGCATACACCAGGCTTCCGGGATAATTTTCGGTATATTGGGTATAAAAATTCTTTTTTTCTTTCGGGAAACTCGCTTTCCGTATGGGTGCAGGTTTAAGTCCGGCAGTGCAGGATTCTACCATTTGTTTTAATTCTTTATAATCCAAATCTCCGGCTACTGAGAGAACCGCATTGTTGGGAACATAATTCTTACGGTGAAATTTCTCAAGGTCTTCTAAAGATAACTGCTTAAGCAGCACAGACTCGCCTATAATCGGATATTTGTAAGGATGGTTTATATAAGCTTTCTCGAATCCGATTTTAACAACAAGCGACGACGGCTCATCATCCCTGAACTTTTCCTCTTTTAGAACCACTTCCCTTTCTCTTTTAAAGACATCCTCCGTTAAAGAAGGGGTAAATATTGCCGGAATAAAAATTTCCAGCGCTTTCTTTAAATTTTCTTTCGGGACTTCAAGGTAATACATAGTATGGTCAAGAGTGGTGTAGGCATTGGATAAAGCGCCCAGCCGTCTCAATTCTTCCTCTAAATCTTTCCTGCCTTCAAAGACCAAATGTTCTGTTAAATGGGATATACCGGAACCGATAAATTGAGCCTCATCCGCACTGCCGGTCCCGACAAATATTGAAACACCTGCGATCTCAGCAGGAAAATATTTATAAATCAGTTTTAACCCGTTATCAAGTTTAGTAATCTTTACATCCTGATAAAAATTATCCATTCTTTTCATAATCCACCCCTCAAATGAAATAAACTTATTATTCGGAAAAAAAAGAGAACCCAGCATGAAAAAAGAACAGCAAACGCTGAAAAACATACTTCTTTTTTTACGCAAGCTGTCCACTATTCACTATATTATGTTATTTAACAGTACTTTTTCTGCGCTTTTTCTTAAGGTGTTTTCTTCTTTTAATCTCACTGGGCTTTTCATAATGCCTGAGAGCCCTGAGCGCTTTCATAAGCCCTTCCTGCTCAACTTTCCTTTTAAATCTGCGTAATGCCTGGTCCAGGCTTTCGCCAGACCGTACATCTACTTTTGCCACTTTCTATCACATCCTTTTTTTATAAATTTTATAAATTATATTTGAGTGTTTAAAGAAAGTCAAGGTGAAAC
>CAZLTA010000199.1:0-2976 GCA_964562345.1 uncultured Planctomycetia bacterium | reverse complement strand
TGTTCAGGAAAGGGGTGTTTTTTCACATAAAGGCTCCAGTATTATCATTTATCCTTCCACATATGAGTTGCCTGTCAGGATTGAACTTGATGAGGATATAGTTTTATCTATCAGAGCTTTCAACCCTTTAACAGGGGATATTCTGGAAGAGCATAGGATGCTGATTATTCTGCCTTGCGGGCTTTCCGGTTTAAAAAAATCCGGGAGGCTGTTTTTAGAAACTACCCCGATAAGTAATTTTCTGGATGTAGAAGAAGGTGATTTCGTTGTCCATATTACTCACGGTATTGCTAAATACCGGGGCGTCAAAAATATGGACGGTGAAGATTGTTTTGTGTGTGAATATGCAGATAAGGATAAACTTTATCTGCCTGTTAAGGATATGCACTTGCTTCAGAAATATATCGGGGTGGCAGGCCGGGCTCCCCGTTTGAGCAAACTGGGAAGTAAAGATTGGCAGAAGGTTAAAACTAAAGTTAAAAAGAATATTGCAGATTTTGCCAGAGAGCTGCTGCAAATTCAAGCTAAAAGAGCACTAAGTAAAGGGGTTAAATTCTCAGAAGATACTCCCTGGCAGGGAGTTTTAAAGCAAAGTTTCCCTTATCAGGAAACACCGGACCAGATTAAGGCAATTGAGGAAGTTAAACGTGATATGCAGGCCTCTTCTGCTATGGACAGGCTTATTTGCGGGGATGTAGGTTTTGGGAAAACCGAAGTAGCTTTGCGTGCTTCTTTTAAGGCTGTTATGGATAATAAGCAGGCTGCCATGCTGGTTCCTACAACTATTCTGGCAGAACAGCATTACAGGAGATTTAAATCCCGTCTCGAGCAGTTTCCTGTTATAGTCGAGATGTTTTCCAGATTCAGGACAGATAAAGAGCAGAAAGAAATTATTAATAATTTAGCAGCCGGTAAAGTGGATATAATTGTCGGTACCCACAGGCTCTTGTCAAATGACGTTAAATTCAAAGACCTGGGTTTGCTTATTATAGACGAGGAGCAGAGATTCGGTGTGGTTCAGAAGGAGCAGTTTAAAAAACTGCGTGAGGTTATTGATACTTTAACTATGACTGCAACGCCGATTCCGCGTACTCTTTATATGTCGCTTATAGGCATCAGGGATATTTCAGTTATAAACACCCCTCCCCAAGACAGGCTGCCTGTTTCAACCTTTGTTATGGAATATAATGATCAGGAGGTTGAAAGAGCACTTAAAAGGGAGCTTAAAAGGGGCGGGCAGGTTTTTTTTGTCCATAATAGAATACGGGGTATAGAGAGAATTGCCCATAAACTAAAAAACCTCCTGCCGAAAGCCCGCATTGCAGTGGCACATGGAAGAATGGCGGAGAAGGAATTGGAAAATATTATGATTGGATTTCTGGATTCTCAAATTGATATTCTGGTCTCTACCAGTATTATTCAATCAGGGATTGATGTTCCCAATGCTAATACTATTATAATAAACAGAGCTGATATGTTTGGCTTGGCAGATCTTTATCAGCTCAGAGGCAGGGTCGGCAGGTATAATAGAAGAGCCTATGCTTACTTTTTAATTCCCAGAGGCAAGCCTGTTTCTTCTGATGCTGCAAGGCGCCTTAAAACTATAGCCAAGCATAATAAGCTGGGTTCGGGATTTAAGATAGCTATGGAGGATTTAGAAATAAGGGGTGCCGGAAATATTTTGGGCCTTCAGCAGCACGGTTTTATCCAGGCAATAGGTTTTGACCTTTACTGCAGGCTTTTGAGGGATACAATATATGAATTGACAGAATCCGAAGGACAAGAGAGAATGTTAGAAATCAAATTATGAAGATGCGTTTAATTATAGTTGGGGTTTTTTTATTCAGCAGTTTATGCTCTGCCATTGTGTTAAACAGAGTAGCGGCGGTAGTAAATGGAGAAGTTATAACCGAAGTGGATTTGATGCGCTTTGTCAGGAAAACAATGAATGATGCTGACCCTTCCAAATTAGATGAAGAAGCCCAAAATGAAATTCTTAAGGAAGCGTTAAATGATTTGATAGAAAATAAGCTTATTCTTTCTTTCGCTAAAAAAGTCAATTTAAATGTTGATAAAGCTGAAGTAGAGAAAAAAATAACTGTAATTAAAAAAGGTTTTACGACTGAAATGGAATTTCTAAATGCTTTAGAGGAAGATGGGCTGAGTTATGAAGGGTTATATCAGAGAATCAAAGATGACATTTTAAAAAAGAGAATAATAACTATATTTGTAAACAAAAAGATTGAGATTCATCCTGACCAGCTGAGGGAGTATTACACCTTGCATGCTTCGGATTTTTCAAGGCCGGAAAGAATAAAAGTGCGCAAAATTTATATTAAGAAAGAAGAGGGTGTTGAAGAAAAAGTGCGTCAGATAAGAGAACTTTTGGATAAAAATGTTGCTTTTGAAGATTTAGCCAGGAATCACAGCGATTCTAAAGATACATCTTTCAATAATGGCGAGTGGGTTGAAAAGGGCAGCCTTAAAAAAAATATAGAGTTTGTCATATTTGTTTTGGGAGCCGGCCAGATAAGCCAGGTTATAGAAACAGATAACGGATATTATATTTTTCAGATATTGGATAAAGCTCCGGCCGGGATTAAAGATTTCGAAGAAGTTAAAGATATAATTTACAATAAAATTTATCAGGAAAAGTTTGGAATAGAACTTAAGAAATTTATAGAGGATTTAAAAAAAGATGCCCAGATCGAAGTTAAGATCTAAGCAGATTATTCTCTATACACTGGGAGATCCTGCCGGGATAGGCCCTGAGATAATAGTTAAAGTATTAAGTAAAAAGAAATTTCTTTCATCGGCCGTCCACGTAATAATAGCAGATGAGGATGTCTTAAAAAAAACAAAAGCATATCTGAATTCCACTTTAAAGTTTAATGCTATAAGCGAGTTTAATTCTAATAATTTTAAGAAAGGTTCACTGAATATAATAAACATTAAAAATGCCGGAAATACTAAACC
>CAZLTA010000198.1:0-2991 GCA_964562345.1 uncultured Planctomycetia bacterium | reverse complement strand
TTATTATTTCTTTGATTCGCTCATTCTGAGCACTGGTTATAATTTCTTTCATATTTGTTATGTGTTACGCGGTTTCTTCTCTTTTAAATAAACTAGGTAGGAATAGCCGACAGTGCCGAGAAGCACTATAATAATAGCTATAATAAATATAGGCAGGCGCCAGTCAATTGGCGAAAAAGAATCAAGGGCTATTAAAACCCCGCCGAGCATAAACATCTTGCCCCCGAAACGATGGGTTTTATTCCAGACTTCCTCAGAGGATAGTGTCCACGGCGTCTTAATGCCGAAAAACCAATTGCTTTTAATTTTACCCATATAATTGCCCATAATTATGAAAAGAACCCCGACTCCTACCGGCACAATAATGCCGATGGGCAGATTATAACCCAAAATATTTAAGCTGGTGGCAAAATATAACATTGCCATAAAGAGGATCATAACACCTTTAAAAACATGGTAAACTTTGGAAAACTGCTCATATTTTTCCTTTTTCGGATCAAGAAAAGGAAAGACTAAAAATAAAATATATATGCCGACCATCACCGCCGGTATAACAAAGGCTATTGCCCGCGAACCCCAATCGTCCACCTCGCCGGCAAAATTCCAATGAGTCGGAACTTTTTCGGGAAAATGGGAATAAAAATAGAAAGAAGAAATTATAGCCGCCACTAAAATCAGAAGCGGCAAAATTTCTGTTTTTAAGGTTGGTTTAACGGGGTTGGTCATAAGTTTAAAATTATTTTTTAAAAAATTTAATTAATGATTTTGCCACTTCTTCAAAAACGCTTAAATTAAGGGAATAAATTATTTCCTGGCCCTGGCGCTCGGAAGTCACTAAATCCGCCTGCTTTAGAGTATTTAGATGGTGGGACAGGGAAGGCAGGGTTATATTAAAATTCCGCCCGATTTCACCGGCCGCCATATCCTTTTTTTTAAGCATTTCCAGGATTTTCCTCCTGGTCGGGTCTGATAATGCCTGCATGGTTTTACCTAAAGTCATATATTTAGACATTTAGATATTTAGATAACTATCTAAATTATATCATACTGACAAAATTTGTCAATAGGGGAAGATGTTCAAAACTCAAATAAATAAGTTTTAAATAAGACAAAAACAATCATGACTAAGCTCTCGGCTGTTTTTTTGTTACCCGATAAAAAACCGCTGAGACGTTATATCTCTAGCGGTTTGTTATAGGGTTCGTTTGGGCTCATCAGGTAATTATCACAATCATCAAAGCATCCATGAACGCCCAGTAAAGGAGAAGAGAGAACATCAGCCACTTCAGGATTTTCCTGAGGTAGAAGAGTGGGTCTTTTTATCTGCATATTTTCAAGCAGATTAGTAGAATATTTTCCGCTCCTGAACTCGAGACTCTCAAGGATTTTAAGATGGAAGGGGATTGTTGTTTTAATACCTTCAATTTTAAATTTGCTTAAAGCCCTTATCATTCTCCTAATCGTTATTTCCCGGGTTTTACCCCAAACGATTAATTTCGCGACTAACGAATCATAATGATAAGGGACTTCATAGCCTTTGTATAGATGCGAATCAACCCTAACTCTAAATCCTCTCGGCGGGTGATAAGCGGTTATTATCCCCGGATCAGGCATAAAGTTTTTGTCAGGGTCTTCAGCGTTAATTCGGCATTCAAGCGAATGTCCGTTGAAAGAGATATCTTCTTGCCTGTATCGCAAGAGGCTACCAAAAGCAACAAGAATCATCTCTTTAACAATATCAACGCCAGTAATCATCTCGGTAATCGGATGCTCGACCTGTATTCTGGTATTCATTTCACCAAAAACGTATTGGTTGCCGAATACCATAAATTCAACAGTCCCCGCGCCCCTATAATTCACGGCTTTAGCAAGTTTTACTGCATCATTTTGCATAGCCCTAATTAACTCTTTACTAAGATTTCTGGCAGGAGTTTCTTCGATTAACTTCTGCCATCTTCTTTGCACTGAGCAATCTCTAGTCCCAAGATGGATTACATTTCCGCGCCCATCACCTAAGATTTGCACCTCAATGTGTCTGATATCGGGAATGAACTCAACGATGCTTACGTTCGGATCACCGCCATAACTCAGGCCCTCTTGTTGAGCGGGCAGGAACTTAGCCTCTAATTCAGATTCAGAATAAGCCACTTTTGTTCCCAGACCTCCACCGCCTCTATCCGCCATTATTTTTAACGGATAGGAGAGTGATTTAATTTCGTCTAAGGCGTCTTCTAATCTAATAACTCTTCCAGTCCCCCTAGATATGGGAACGCCCTCTCTCTTAGCAATTATCCTTGCTTCGGATTTATTTCCCATTTTTCTGATAGAATCAGACTTGGGGCCGATAAATATAATTCCATTCTCTTCGCAGGCCAGAGCAAAAGACTCTTCTTCGGACGCAAAACCATATCCCGGGAAAATTGCATCACAACTCTTATCTTTTGCGATTTGGATTATTTGCTCAATATCTTTATAAGCATGTCCATAGTTACCTTTCAGCCTTACTGCTTCGCCGGCTTTTTTAACATGCAAACAATCACCATCAACCTCAGAATAAATAGCGACTGTTTTTATGCCTAATTTCCGACAGGCTTTGATTCCTCTTAGAGCAATCTCTCCTCTGTTGGCAATAAGGATTTTCCAGAATTTCTTGGGGGACATAGTCAAGTCCTCTCTTTTATGTATGAGTTTTTTTGTCAAAGAACATTTTGTCCTTTATAAACCTACCATAGAGCCTAGTTGATGTCAAAGGAAATGAAGGAGACCCCCCCCCGCAAAACCAGAGGATTTTTGTTTTAAAAAAAACGGCGAAGAGTTTTTGCTCTCCGCCGTTTTTTATCTCAATAAAATTATTTCCCTACCCGAACATAAGCCACCCCGGCTTAAGCAGTAAAAGCAGACCGATAATAAAAATTATAATCCCGCCGATTAAATTTGACCAGCGGGAATACCTTGAACTTATTGCTTTTATCCGTAAAGTGGACATAGCTA
>CAZLTA010000197.1:0-3000 GCA_964562345.1 uncultured Planctomycetia bacterium | reverse complement strand
GTTCTTTAAGCTGATTGAACCAGTCGTTTAAATGCTGTTTCTTCTTTTCATCCAGAAGTTTTTCTATGAATTGCTTTTTATCCTTCTCGAAATCTTCTTTCACCGCTTCTTTGACTTCTTCAATTCTTACAATAAGGTATCCCGCGGTGCATTTTATAACCTCAGGATTGAAATCTCCCGCAGTATCAGCCTTTAAGCTGTCGATGATATCAGAGGCGTTTCCTATCTGGGCAATATATGCGCTTCTGGTGAGGTAATCAGTCTGCTTAAAAGATAAGTTATGTTCCTTTAAAAACTTATCGATATCGCCTTTTGCTGCTGAGAGTTCTATCATTTCATCCAGCTTCTTTTGGGCGTCTTTTTTTGCTATTTCTTCTGCTTGGTTATTTTTAAAACTTTCTTCGACTTTTGTTTTTATTTCGTTGAACTCCGGGATATAGGGAGCTTTTTTTTCTTTCAATTGTATAATATAAAATGCATTCTGAGCCTCGATTATATCGCTTGTTTTACCGGGGGAGAAAGAGAATGCCGTTTGAGTAATTTTATATGCCCATCCGATTCCCGGAATCGGGTCCCAGGGGGAGAAAAACCCTGTTTCTGAAACCTTGAGTTTGTTTTCAGCCGCAGCTTCTTTTAAGGTTAAACCGGAGTCAATTTTATCTTGTACTTTCCAGATTAAATCCTCGGCGATATTTTTGGCGGCTGTTTTTTTAAGCGCTTCGGATATTTTACCTTTTGTTTCATCGCTGATAGTATCAGATTCTTCATCTACTCCTTCTTTGGTGTCTTTTTTAAATTCCGATTTATGCTGCTGGTAATAATCCTGTATTTCAGCATCAGTAATATTAACATCTTTTATGAATGGTTCCGGTTTTACTGCAAGGTAAATGATATTTGCCTGTTCCGGTTTTTTAAACTGCTCTTTATTGGCCTGGTAGAACGAGGATAACTCTTCTTCCGTATATTTGGTATCTGCATAATAGTCGGAGGGTTTCAGGGGAATATAGCTCAATTTGTAAGTTGTATTTCCTTTTTTATACTCTTCCCAGGCCTCTTCTGCAGCGGCATTTATGCCTGATGCAGCTTTATCCAGCAATTTTTTTATTTTCAAACTGTTGCGGACCTGCTCTTCATATTCCCGGGGGTTAATGCCCATGTAATATTTAAGTATTGTATCATATGTAGCTGTATCGAATTTGTCTTTTTTCTGAAAAAGAGGAGCATTTCTGATAGATGAGATTATTTCTTCGTTAGCAACCTTGACCTTGTTCCTGCCGGCTTCTTGAAGCAGGATTATTCTCTGCCATGTTTGGCCTTCCAGGTTTAAATAATCCAGGAGTTTGGAAACATTCTCTCCGTAAAGCAATTGAGCTTGATTGTAAACCGCCTGGTACTGTTTTAAAAATTCATCTTTTGTTATTTTTTTTGAAAAGACTACGCCGGCAATATTGCTTGTCCCGCGTGTTCTTAAAGCGCTTCCGACGCCCCAGAGTACGAATGCAGGGAGAACTAATATCGCAGTAATAAACATTATTAATTTGATAGTTTTTCTTTCCCTGAGTTTTTTTAGCATAGTTTTTAGCTCCTTTTGAGTTTAGCCCGTTTATTTCATATAATACATGAAATATCCGGGTTAGATTAATTACAATTATATTTTAAAGAGGAACAGTTGGCAACGGTTAAAAATTTTTGATAGTGTTATTTTTGGGATATTTTATGTAAAATAGGTATAATATGCCGGATTTGATATAAAACAAGTATCTTTATAGCTATAATAGCTGCCTCATGAAAGTAAAAAAAAGATTGGTTTTTTTCGCACATCTTTTGTCCCGGGGAAAGCTTACTTATTCCTGTTTCGGGAATATCAGTTTGAGAATAGGAAAGAAGGCAATAATTAAAAACAAGAGCGTAAGTTTAGAAACAGCTGTAGAAAAAGATTTCTCCGTTTTTTCTATACGGGATAAGCTTGATTTGATAAAAAAAACAGCAAATTTGAGCAGTGAGTGGAAGATGCATGCCCTTTCCTATATTTTAAATCCGCAGTATAACGCAATATTTCATCTGCATCCTTTTTATATTAGCCTTTTAGATGAGCTGGGTCTGGATTTAAAATCAGAGGACCTGGAATTTAAGTATCTTCTGGACAATAGAATAAAAAAACTGCCGTTTTATGAACCGGGAACAGATGTTTTAGCCCGTGAAGTGGCTGGAAATCTGGGTAAGTACCCTTTTTTGATTTTGGAAAGGCACGGTATAATTGTTGCGGCAAATAGTCTTAAAGAAGCCTATAGTTACAGCATTGCCATGGAGACAGCCGCCAGAAAACTGGTTTATTTGAGATTACTTAAAAAATTGTGATAAAATAAAGTTCAATGAATTTGTTTAAAAAGAAAAAAGAGCCTTTATACCTTATTGAAATAGGCGGAAATTATTTGCGCCTATCTGTGGTTAACATAGAGAATGACAGATTTTTCCTGAAAAGCTTCAGGTCTTTTCATATTAAAGATGGTATTAAAAATCCGGCTTTCTGGACATTGTTCGAAAAACGTGTCGAAGAAATCTATGCTCCGGATATAAATCTTTCTTATCTTATTTTTTCACCAAATTACACCGCAGCTTACGCTAAAACTTTGCCCTTGATGCCCAGAGCAGAAGCATTGAGCCATTGTATGCATGTTATTACGCATAGTACAAAGATGAAAGCCGATGATTATTATCTGGACTGCAAAATCAATAAAATAGAGGCGCAGGATCTAATTGCTGGAATGGCTTCAGGCGTGCTAAAGGAAGCTACAGACAGGGTTATTGCCATATTGGGTAAACTTGGAATAGAAGTTTTAAAGATCGAAACATCAATTATGGCAGTAGAAACTCTTTTCTCCAATCTCAAATTAATTCCCAAAGAGGGTTCCATTTGGGCTTTGAGGCTGGAGGAGGAGTATAGTGAAATATTTGTTTTAAAAGACAGGTTTGCCGTTTATTATGAAGCCATAGATGTTG
>CAZLTA010000196.1:0-3009 GCA_964562345.1 uncultured Planctomycetia bacterium | reverse complement strand
TATTTAATTCACTTGATGGATTTTCTTCCTGTTCCCAGACAACAGTTCCATGATTTTCTGGAATATTAAAATACTCACGTGAAAATACACCTATTCTATGGTCATTAATTTTAAGCCAGGCAATGGTGAATGCACCCTTGTTAATTAAAGGCTCTTCGCAACTTATAAAAAATCTATTCTGAGCACGGTTGAATCTTTCCGCCCAGCGGATAATTCTTTCCTGCGCATGCTTGAGAGTCATATTTTGATATTTTCGACTACGAAAATCTGCCAGAAAAACCCAGAGGTCAACTAATTCTAATTCTTGTATAAAACTATTAATGCGCTCTTCTTGGGTAAAGAGTATTTCAGCTCTTTCCCTTACTCTCCTTGCCTGGGCAGGATTAGGCAAAAACAAAACAACGGTTATTAAAATTGAAAGAATATTTTTAATTTTCATCTTCAAAGAATACATATCGAGGATATGGTTCCTCTCCTGCCAATTGACATAATGAAACATAATCCTGATAAAGAATCTCTTTTACATTGATACTGGCAATACCAACCAAGTTTATATCTCCATCTAATATGCGACTATAAAAAGTTCGCGTATATTCCCACGCTGCCTCAGGGTTAATCCTTGAGAATACATCGAACATTATCAGTCCTAAAGGATGGGCATTTCTATACCAATTTTGTTCTCTAATTAACTCAATTCTACCTTCATCTAAATCAGGGAATAACGAAGCAAAGCATTCGTCTTTTAAAGCATCGGCATAGCTTTTTGCCATTTCCAGTGTAAATGGGACTTCGGTAAAGAAATTTGCAAATCCTTCAATCAGTAATTTATATCCCCCGGTTTCTGTAGCATAGAAAAGGCCCTCTGGGTCTTTTTTAGATAAGCTAAAAAACTCATCTGGCTGTAATGTAAAGCTAAGTACTTCATGTATAATGCCTCGGACAAATTCCGCATCAGAATGTTTTTGTAGCAGCTCTGAGTTTATAAAAATTTGGATATATCCCTGGTCTGGATTATGAAAAGTTGTCATAAAAGAATATGTCTTGCTGAATGCCGGTTGCTTTCTTAATTGACTGAATGGGACAATATTTCCTTTAATAGGCTGGGGTGATATCCCGAATGTATCTCTAAGATATTGTTCTGTTGCGGCTATTGCATCTTCTACTAATTTATCTGTTCTGCCTCGCCATTTGACCTGGATAATTATATCGTCAATTAGTTTTTGAAATGGATTATTAAAACCTTCTGCGATTAGAATCTTTTCAACTTTTAAGCCCGTAGAAAGAGTGACTTGATTTTCTTTTACCCTTCTTGCCTGGGCAGGGTTAGACGCAAATAAAACAGCGGCCGTTAAAATTAAAAATATTTTTTTATTCTTCATCTATCTAAATAGTTTCTGTGCTTCTTCAAACATGTTTGCATTTTCTAATGCTAGGGCCGCTTTTATTCTAAAGTTTTCTAACAAGGATTTATTATTTAACACGATGTGTGCCCGCATTATAGTTAAATAGAGATTAGCTGTCTCTCCCCAGGCTTTTTTCTCGAGCGTTGTTTCTCCCATTTGATTGTATAGTTCGGCTATTCTGGAAGAAATCTCGGCTGCAAGGTTACTGTAAAGTACAAAATCATCCAATTCTGATCCTGATAATGTTGCAGCAAAGGCATATCTTTTAACAGCACTTTTAAACATGAATAATGCATCTTGCAGTCTATCTTTAGTTAAGAATTGTTCTGCTGCAGCTTGAGCACATTCTGCTGATTTGACGTTATATAGTACGGATAATTTATTATCATACAGTTTTTGAGCTGCGTAGTACCCCACAGAATCATATTTACCCGCCGCTGTTTTAAAATCTCCACCATCTTTAAAGCACTGAGCGCAGGCAAGGTATGTGTCAAAAAGCCACTGGGAGTCATTATCGTATTTTGTTGTATTATTCAGAGTAATATCTATAGCCGAAGCATACATTCTACCAGCTTCCAAATAATTTCCTGCTTCTCTAAAGCACTCAGCAGATTCTATCCGTACGTCTATTGATTCGTCGTAACGAAACAACTGTTGTTTTAGCACGATGGAGGCTTGCTCAAGCCTGGCTCCTGCGTTTGCAATCATGCCCAAGATTTTAAATTCTTCTGCAGCCTGCTTATAATACTCAACAGCATCTCTATGTTCTCCGATGCGTTTAGATGTAATCGCAAGCATACTGTATGTCTCTGCTTTCCAGCTGTCTTTATTCAGATTGTTTAATAAGCTACTCCAGTATTTTTTACTGCTAAGAGTAGAATTTCCACTAACAAGGGTGCTGATTTTTTCTTTATCTTGGCTTGTAATTGCTTCTACAATAATAGGAAGTAGTGCGCGTATTTCTGGTGTATCTAGGCTACTTCTTGTCCTCCTGGCAAACGAAATACCAGGTAAGAGCAACATGATTACGATTAAAATTAGCACTATCTTTTTTGCTGTCTTCATCTTGTCCGCCTAGCTTCTGCAAGGTTAGGAATAAATAAAATAATCCCCAATATAGATAAAATAGTATCTATCATCCTCATTTTCTTTATATTTGTGTAAAAATCCCCTCTTTATAAAGTATGCCATGGGGAATAGGAAAATGCAAATCAGAGGGATTATTTAATAGTAGAGCTTAAGAATTTTTAAAAATTTCGCGTTCTATTCTTCTGGTGTTTATAGCTAAACGTTGATGTGATGGAAGCGTTCCTCCGTATGTCGTAGGCTGTATCAGAGCATAAGTGCCGTCAGATAACTGAATAGCATAAGTATGACCAGCTGTAGATGTATCTGATGTGGCATAACCAGAAGCAGGAGCTTCGGTTACACTGCCTATATCTACTGTACTTATATGTTCCAACTATAAAGATTAGGCATCCTATTATACCTGTTAATAGAGTTATAAATTTATTTTTAGGCTGAATCAAAAAATATCAGAAAATCTTATAATCCGACCCCTCTTTTTCTACTAGTATGTTTTTTCTTGTTTTTTCTTTTTTGCTTC
>CAZLTA010000195.1:0-3035 GCA_964562345.1 uncultured Planctomycetia bacterium | reverse complement strand
AGATGTGCCGATTTAAAATAAAAACCTTCGGCTGTAAGCTTAATCAATACGAATCTCAGTTAATCAGAGAAAATCTTATAAAAGACAATTGGCCTGAGGTGTTGTCTATTCAAACAGCAGACTATCTAATTGTCAACAGCTGTGCTGTTACAGCAAGCGGTGTTAAAGAATTGAAAAAATTTGTTCGCTTAAGTCACAGTAAAAATCCGAAGTTAAAGATTATTGTTACAGGTTGCGTAGTTGAAATATATCCGGATGAGTTAAAAGGCCTGCCTTTGTTTAATATGATATCCAATAAAAATAAGTATGAAATACCCGGTATTATTTTTAATCAAAGCAGCGTCTGTTTGGATAAAATCAGCAGTTTTAACAGACATACCCGGGCCTTTGTGAAGATTCAGGACGGATGTAATAATAAATGCAGCTATTGTTGCGCCTGGATGGCAAGAGGTGAATCACGAAGCAGAAAGTCAGGTGAAATTTTAGAAGAGATTAAGATATTATTAAACAATGACTATAAAGAAATTGTGCTTACGGGGCTATGTCTGGGTGATTTTGGCAAAGATATATCTTCTTCCCTGCCTCAGTTGCTGGAGAGAATAGAAAATTTAAGCCCTGATTTCAGATTGCGCTTAAGTTCGATAGAGCCTCAGGATGTGAGTAATGATTTAATATCCTATATAAAAAAATCTAAAAAGATTGTTCCTCATCTGCATATTTCTCTTCAGAGCGGTTCTGATAAAATATTGAGCTTGATGGGAAGAAAATACAGTAAGGATTATTTCCGGAATATAATTTATCGATTAAAAAACATAAACAACTTTCAGTTTTCAACAGATATTATAACCGGTTTCCCAAAGGAAAATGATGATGATTTTCAAAATACATTGAGTTTGTTAAAAGAACTTTCTCCTGTGAGGGTGCATGTTTTTCCTTTCAGCCCCAGGCCGAATACCAAAGCATACGGAATGGGAGGATCTCTATCACCCAGTGTTATTAATGACAGAAAAAGAGCTGCACAGGATTTGGCAAAGAAAGTTGTTGTTCAAAACCTACAAGCACAATCCGGAGAAACTTTTACTGTTTTATTTGAAGGAAAGAATAAAGATTATTGGGCAGGATATACTGAAAATTATATAAGAGCTGTTTTAAAATATAAGAGAAATTTGAAAAACACATTTCGTAAAGTAAAAGTCGTAAATGTTAATAAAGACAATCTCTCAGTTGTTGTAGAAACTTGTTGACTTTTAAATAATGCATTATCTATATATGTTAGGAGCGGAAGATATCTCGACTTCTAAAGGAAAACTAATTTTATCTTTAGATATAAATTCAACCAGGTCGGTTTTTTTATAACACCAGGGGTATTCTTGGTTACAGGGAAGGTTCTTAACCGGTCTGCCGAAAGCAGCAAATAACTCTTTAATATAGTTTTTAAGGGTATTCGCTTTTATATGAAAAGTAGGGTCATAAATAATACCATTAAATAAAACAGCATCGTGATTCCAGTGTATCCATTCTCGGATATTAGTCTTGGGGCCAAAAGCACGTATGCGGCGGGTTTTAAAAATAACATAACTTTTATCATACCAGTGTTCTCTTTTACTCATCATTAAATATTCTTGCCCCTTTATGCCGTAGTAACCTGCTACATTTAGCATTAAACATCTCAATTCCCCGCAACTCACTGCCTTGTGGTCTATAAAAATGTCAAGTTTATCCAGAGCCCGGGCAGTTTCCGGAAGAGTATAGCCGCCGTATTTATAATAATATCCTTTCTCTCCCCAAGACCAAATGCCATCAAAAACAGCATTTATAATATTTTCTGCCGTAGGTTTTCTAAATTTGCTAATCCAGCCAATGCTTTCATCGATTAGTGAAAGATATAGTCGGCATTCTTTAACAGGTTCTTTCAATAACAAATAAATATTCTGTGTTTCATTATAAGCTCTGACAATTTTTTTCTGTTTATCCTTGAGAGTCAATTTCCATAAATATTGAAGTTTGTACTTTCCAGGTATTTCTGGAAGATTCAGTGTGCATGTAAAGTAGTCTTCATCAGGAAAGTATAAGTTTTTATCGAATTTGTATGTCTTTATCTTTCTTCCTGCAGGAGATGCCAAAGTCAATGTCAATGCCACTCTTACATTGCATGTTTTATCTGTTGCGGTGTGGATTTTTCTTATAAGCTTCAGTGGATAATTTGTGTTTATTATCAGAGGAAACTCTTTATTCTTCTTCTTTTGGATATTATGGTATTTATAGAAATTATTGTAGCGGATATAATTTTCAGGCTGGAAAAACCTAAAGGAATTATTTAAAAATAAATTATCATTCCTTATATTGCCGTCACTAATGTAATAATCCAAAAACCCCCGGCTTCTGATTTGTAAAGGGCCCAATGAGACAGGCGTATTTGAGCGTTCGGTATAAGGAAGGCATTCATTAATAATATCCTTAATTTGATATGTTTTTTGTTTTTGTTCTAAAGTAGGCTGTTGGGATGGTCTGTTTAGGTAATCGTTACTTAATTTCTCGGCATTCGGCAGGATTATAATCTTGCCGGCATCTTTAAAATGATATTCTATGATATTATCATTAGAGATAATATCTTTTATTTTTAACCCCTTGGCGGTAATTGTATCAATTAAAAAGTGATTACTTTTACTTAGACGCCCTTTTTCTGCAAAAAGGATAATATTTTTTTTATTACTTAAATGGCTTTTAATTAAACTGATTTGGTTTGTATTAATTTTATAATCCTGGGGCGGGAAAATTATTAAATCGTAATCATAATCGATTTCATTGCGCGTAAAAGACCAGAAATATCTATTGATATTAGTAAATGTGTTATAATAACTTCCTTTATATGTAATACCGAATGAAGCGCGGGGGTAATCTTCAAAAAGCATTATCCTGGGGTTTTTATAAAGTATGAATTTACGGGAGTCTTTAATTGCATTATCATCAAGCAGCCAGGAGATAATATTTAAAAACAGTTTATAATTGTCAGCATATTTAATCCATTCGTTTCC
>CAZLTA010000194.1:0-3036 GCA_964562345.1 uncultured Planctomycetia bacterium | reverse complement strand
AAAGAGGACACTTTAACTTTGGTAAAAACAGGACATTTTAACTTTGGCTTGACAACTCCCTAAATTTTGTTTGCCTATTTTATTAAAATTTGTTATCATATAACTGTATAGAATTATAGCAGAACAATTTAATGTTATCAAATTATGGAAAATAATCAAGAAAATAAACTGGGGAAAAAGATAAAGGCCTTACGGCTTAAATTTGAACTTTCGCAAGACGAATTCGCTAGAAAAGCTGATATTCCATACACAACCCTAACCAAAATTGAAACAGGAGTAATTAAAAAGCCGTCAGTTTTCGTTATGGCGAAATTAGCCAAAACGCTTGGTGTTTCAATAGAAGATTTAATAAAATGAGTGATATGAAAACCAATCACAAAATCATAATTGGCGATTCGCGCAATATGGCGGAGTTACAAGATAAATCCGTTCATCTTGTTATTACCTCACCGCCATATTGGCAACTAAAAGATTACGGAACTTCCGAGCAGATTGGTTTTAATGACAGCTATGAAGAATATATCAATAATCTTAATTTGGTTTGGAAAGAATGTTCTAGAGTGTTAAACGATGGCTGTCGTCTTTGTATAAATATCGGCGATCAATTTGCCCGTTCTGTATATTATGGACGATATAAAATTATTCCCATTCGCACGGAAATAATAAAATTTTGCGAAACTATAGGATTTGATTATATGGGTGCAATTATTTGGCAAAAAGCGACAACAATGAATACTACCGGCGGAGCGACTATAATGGGCAGTTTCCCTTATCCGAGAAACGGAATAATCAAATTGGATTACGAATTTATCTTGATTTTTAAAAAGTTGGGAGAAGCGCCATTTGTATCAAGGGAAATAAAAGAAAAATCTAAAATGTCCAAAGAAGAGTGGAATCAGTATTTTACCGGCCATTGGAATTTTAATGGTGCAAAACAAGATAAACATTTAGCTATGTATCCGGAAGAATTGCCGAAACGGCTTATAAAAATGTTTAGCTTTGTGAGTGATACGATTTTGGACCCATTTTTAGGAAGCGGCACAACTACTCTTGCGGCAAAAAATTTAGACCGCAACTCTGTTGGTTATGAAATAAATAAAAAATTCTTACCAATAATAAAAGAAAAAATTGGGGCGAATAAAGACGAGTTATTTAAGGGTGCGATATTTGAAATTGTAGAACAAAAGAACAAGGTCGTAGATTTTAAGGACGAAATTTTAAAATTACCCTATATTTTTAAAGATTCAATAAAATTTAGTAGAAAGATTGACCCTAAAAAATTAAGATTTGGCTCAAAAATTGATTCTCTAAATAATGAAAGAGTTGATCTATATTCTGTAAAACAAGTTATAAACCCGGAAAAGATTTTATTAAATAATGATTTGGTGGTTAGGTTAATTGGTGTTAGGGCAAAAAAGGAGATGCTTGATAAGGCGATAGAATTTTTACAAGCCAAATTAAAAAATCAAAAAGTTTTTATTAGATTTGATAACTCAAAATACGATAATGAAAATAATCTGCTTTGCTACTTATATTTACAAAATAAAACTTTCGTCAATGCCCATTTAATAAAAACCGGTTTCGTAGATGTTGACGATAATTTTGATTATAAATATAAACCAAAATTTTTAAATTTAACACAACAATAATATGGCAAAAGAATGGATTTTAAATTCGGCGACAAATAGGTTTCAAATGAATTTTAAAAGAAATGTGGGAGCTGTTTCTGAAGAAATCAGAAAATGCGCGCCCAAAACAATTAAAGATTGGGAGGGTTATTATTTTAAAAACGTTAAACCCAAAGAACACATCGTTGATTTAGGCAAAAAGCTCTATGTAAAAATAACGGAAGTTATCGCTTCGGAAGTTGAAGCTATCACGGAAGAAGATTGTATCGCTTATATTTTTGATTTGGTTATCAAGAGAACATTTGACGGATATATGACGGAAAGAGCGACTATCTACGGACAATTACAGGAAATTTTGGGCGTAAAAATTGAACCAGCCCCCGATGAATGGGACAGATTATTTAATGTTGATTTCTTTATTAAATTAAACGGAAAATACATCGGACTTCAAATCAAACCCGCAGGCGGTGTTTCTCATATTTCGCAAATTTTTAAAGAAAGACAAATACAAGAAAAAACACATCAAAAATTTACAGAAAAATACGGCGGTAAAGTTTTTTATGTTATCTCAATTAAAGAAGGTGATAAAAAGAAAATTCACAATGTTGAAGTCATAGATGAAATTAAAAACGAAATAGATAGATTAAAATAAAAATATGGATTTAAATTCAGCTCAAAATTTAATAGAACAATATGTTAAGGATTTAATTGATACTTGCCCTCATTGTGGGGCAAAGGTGCATATTGAGAAACTTTGGAACGCTTATCACTCCTTTGATAATGGCGATGTAGAATTTTATGTTATTTTTCGGTGTAGACCATGCAAAAAACTTTTGCTTAAAACATATATTTTCAGGCAAAATAGATATACGAGTAAAACCGAATTAGAAGCGGTGGGTTGGGACGAAAAATATCCAGTTTCGTTAGATACGGAATTATCAAAAATTGATTTGCAATATATTCCAGACGAAATATTTTCTGACTACAAAGAAGCCCTAAAATGTAAATCTATCGGTGCGAACAGGGCAAGTTGTGCAATGTTTCGTCGTTCGCTTCAAAGTGCTCTCGTAGAATTGGGCGCAAATGAAAACGATGATTTAATAAATCAAATTGACAAACTGGCGACTTTACCAAAAGATATTAAAGATTGGACACATCAAATTAGAATTTTCGGAAATTGGGGAGCCCACCCAGACAAAGATGAGTTAAAGGAAGTTGATGCAGAAGAAGTTGCAGAAGCGCATGATTTTATTTCAAAATTTTTCGTCTATACGTTTATTATGCCTCGCAAGGTAGAGGAATCTAGAAAAAGACGAGAGGAAAAGACAAGTCCCAAAGAGGCAGAAGATAATTCAAAATAATCAGGCGGCGCGCCAACTTCGTTGGCACGAAAAATTGCGGCGGCGAA
>CAZLTA010000193.1:0-3043 GCA_964562345.1 uncultured Planctomycetia bacterium | reverse complement strand
CCAGAAATAAATCATTACTCCTTCAACAAGCAATAAAATCAAAAAAGGCATTATGAACTTAATCTTATTCAAAGATAAATAGTACAGGAGAAAATTAAAGCTTATGGCAAAAAACCCCATACTTATAGCAAACCTCCTTACTAAAGGATAACACTCAGGATAAACTTTCCCGGTAAATATCTTAAGCAATGTCTGCGGGAACATAAAAACCACCAGAGAACCAACCGCAACGAGAGCAATTATATACAATGAAGAATGTTTCAAATAGCTGATTGTTCCCTCTTTTTTAGCATGAGAGTTGGCGACTTTGGGAAACATTACCATGCATATTGCACCGGGCAGAAAAAGGACCATCTTGCCGATTACCTGGGCAATGGAATAATATCCCGCATCCAGAGGATGAAAAAAATGTTTAACGAGTATTATGTCTAAATTCGTAAGTAGTACAAATGAAAGAATCGCCAGGCTGACCGGGAAAATATAAAGATATATTTCTTTAAAATTAACTTCTACTTTATGTTCCTCCGGAAAATTTATTTTTGCCATACTATGTTTTAAAATCGGCAATGCAATCAAAACACAAAGCAGACTGGCAATTGTAAGAGAATTTAAAGCCCCGCTGACCCCGAATCCCCACCAGACTAATAAAACAGCCAAAATAAGCTTGATTAAATTCATACTTATCATAGCCAGGCCCAGAGATAGAAAACGCTGCAATCCATGCAATCCCGCCAAAGGTATCGGCATTAATAAACTGATCACGACTACTCCTGCCATACTGTAGATTGGAGTAATGTTTGAAATCCGGAAAAAACCAGCTATTGGTTTAGCTGCAAAAAAGATTAAAACTGCAATTACGCATCCTAAAATTAAAATTCTTGAAGTCATGCCTTTTAAAAGCTTATAAACGGCTTCCTTCGAACCCATACCGTGATAACGGGCAACAAACCTCGTTATCGTTATCTGCAGATTCCCCGTAGGCATGGCAAAAAACATTATGCAGGCAAAAAGAGTATTTAAAACACCGTACTCTTCAGGCGTTAAAGCCCTGACCATAAAAAGATGAAATAAAAGACTGAATACATTGCCTAAGCTGGTAGCAATAAAAAGAACAGTTGCATCAGCATATATCTTATGATTCTTAATTGTGCCGAGAATCTTCTTAATCAAGTTTCAATTTATTTTTAAAATAATCTATTGTCTTTAAAAGCCCTTCCCTGAGCGGCATCTGAGGTTCCCAGCCTAATAATTTCTTAGCCCTCGTGATATCAGGCCGCCTTAGCTTGGGGTCATCAACAGGTAAAGGCAAAAAATCTATCCTGCTTTTACTGCCTGTGATATTCAGAAGTAGCTTTGCTAGATCTACTATCTGCATCTCTTCCGGGTTGCCTATATTAACAGGCTCATGAAAATCAACTCCCATCAACCCCAAAATACCGGATATCAAATCATCCACATAGCAAAACGACCTTGTCTGAGTACCATTGCCGAATATAGTTAAATTATTCCCTTTTAACGCTTGAATGATGAAATTAGGCACTACCCTTCCGTCATCATACCTGATTCTAGGGCCATAGGTATTGAAAATTCTGACTATTCTGGTATCTATCCAGTGCTCTCTATGATATGCCATAACTAATGCTTCGGCGAATCTTTTCGCCTCATCATAAACCCCTCTGGGCCCGATTGGATTGACATTACCCCAATAATCCTCAACCTGGGGATTGATTAAAGGGTCTCCGTACACCTCTGAAGTTGAGGCAAGTATATATTTTGCTTTTTTGGCCTTTGCAAGCCCTAACGTATTATGCGTACCCAAAGCACCAACTTTCAAAGTAGGGATAGGGTATTTAAGATAATCCACAGGGGATGCCGGCGAGGCAAAATGCAAGATCCAGTTTACATCTTCTTCTATTTCAATATATTTAGACACATCTAACTCAATAAGTTTAAAATCAGGATTACTCATCAAATGGTTTATATTTTCTCTGCTTCCCGTAATAAAGTTGTCTACACAAATTACAGAAAAACCTTTTTCTAATAACTTCTCGCATAAATGAGAACCTAAAAACCCCGCCCCGCCTGTAACAACTGCCGTTTTCATAATATTTTCTCCAGATTATTTTTAAACCATTCAATTGTCTCTGCCAATCCCGGTTCAAAACCAATCTTAACCCGATACCCTAAGATTCCTGATGCTTTGGTTATATCTGCCAGAGTATGCAGAACATCTCCGGGCCTGGGAGATTCAAATTCAGGTTCCAAATCAACACCCAGATAATTTTTGATGTATTCAAAAAGCTCAAGCACTGTATGAGACCTGCCGTTTGCTATATTAAACACACCCGCTGCATCTTTTTCTAAAGCCGCCCTGATATTTGCATCCACCACATTTTTAACATATGTAAAATCCCTGCTTTGGTATCCATCCCCATATACAGGCGGAGGCTCTTTTTTTAATAAAGACGTAATAAATTTGGGAATTACTACGGCATACTGATTTTCCAAAGATTGCCGGGGTCCGAAAACATTAAAATACCTTAAGGCAACAGTCTGAAGACCGTAAAGCGCAGAAAACACATTGCAATAATACTCCCCATTTAATTTTGTAGCGGCATAGATTGAAACCGGATTGGCTAAATCCGTCTCCCGCTCAGGCATATCACTCCTTTCCCCGTAAACAGAACTGGAGGAGGCAATAACCACACGTTTCACACCGCATTCTGAGGCTGCAATTAAAACATTCAATGTACCGCCCACATTTACTTCATTAAATTCAGACGGATTATGAAAAGATTTCGGAACCGAACGCAAAGCTGCCTGATGTAAAACATAATCCGTATTCCGGAAATTTTCTCTCAAGAATTCTATATCACGGATATCTCCTTTTAAGATATTTAATCTGGTAGCATCTTCAACGGGAAAATTAAGATTTTCTTTTTTCCCGGTTAGAAAATTATCTATCACTTTAACCAGTTCCTCTCTTTTTAACAGCTCCTCAACAATATGAGAACCGATAAAACCTGCTCCGCCTGTAACAATC
>CAZLTA010000192.1:0-3081 GCA_964562345.1 uncultured Planctomycetia bacterium | reverse complement strand
TATTGGAATCAAAACTAATGTTTGAAATAGTCTCGGCGGTTTCTTTTAATACGTCTTCCTGAATTTTAGGATAATATTTTAAATCCGGTTCTCCCATATCTGATAAGCAGTATTTTAATTTCAGCCAGCTTAAGTTTTTCAATAATGCCCTTTCTGTTTGCTTTATTAACTCTTCCTGCCAGATAAGCCTGCTGTTTTCAATAAGATAGGGCCGGATTTTTTTATCTTCTCTTTTGATTTCATATTCCCGGCGGTAAATTTCAGCCAGCTTAGCGCTGGTTTGATAATCGAATATATTTTCCAGCAATTCTAAATAGGTTTTAATGAGATTGGATTGCAATTCCTGTATTTTCAGGCTTTTTAGAACCGCTTTAGAGATGTATTCATCTTTGTAGAAATTTTGTTTGGCATAATTGTGCCCGGCTTTGGATTCTTTTAAAAATTCAAAGCTTTTCCTGCCCTCCAGCCATAAATATTCAGATTCCGGGGACATCTTTTCGGCGTATTCCAGCGAGGATTTAAGAACAGGCAGGTCCTGGTCTAAAAACACCTCCGGCGCTGTTTTTACATTGCCGTATTTCAGGAGTTCTATATTCAATTCCGTTATTCTGGAGTTCAATTTTACTATGCGTTCATTTATCCGGGCTGTTTTTTCTTGAACATCCAGTTTATCCTGCCAGTAATCGGATGTTAGTTGAGATATTTTTTGTTTAAATCCTTTATAATGTGCAAGCAGTTTCTGGGAAAAATGCAGTTCGGTGGAGATTCTTTTCATTTCAAAGGCGGTTTTAAGGCGTTCCTGTTTTAAGGAGCAGAAAGCTTGCTGCCTTTCCAGTTCGGCGGCTTTGATAGCAGCCCGTCCTGTAATGGGGATGATTAATTTATAAGATGAAACATAAGAAGGATAGCCGATTTTAAGTTGAGCGGATGGACGAATATTTGCTTTTGCCAGTTCGTATTCCGCTTGTTTTATCTGCAGTTCATATTCGGCAAGCAGCAGATTAAATCCCTTTTCTGGCACATGGAGTAAATCTTTTAGCTCTTGAAGAAGCTGCTCGGGTTTTGGGAAAAGCATCTCTGTATCCGGAGCCAGGTTTAAAGCCAGATGGATTTCTGCCAGCATCTGGCGGGAGGTATTCTTTTCGATTTTTAACAGCTCTTTTTTCTCTGTTATTTTTGTGTTCAGCACTTTTAGCAGATAAGGATAGATGTTTTCTTTCGCCCGGAGCTGTTTTAGCTGTTCTTCAAGTTCTTTTAGTTCTTCTTGCAGGGATGCGGTTTTCTTTAATGATGAGTTGTAAGAATTTATAAGATGAAGGAAATGCAGAGTCAGTTCTGATTTAAGCTTTTCGAGTTCTAAAGAAGCTTTCCCTACCAGGCAGATATAATATTTTCTGCGGGCTATTTCTGCAAAGGGCAGGTTTTGATAAAGATTTAAAACATCTAATGAAACTTCAGTAACCGTGCCGTCTGGGGTGCGCCTGCCTTCTTGAAGGGCATGGCCGCGGGCATACTGGGCTTCTAATGAAGGGAAAAACTTTACACCTGCTTTTTTTGCCTCATCTTCAAACATCTTGCGCTGATAAGCAAGGGTTTTTACTCCGGGGCTGCTTTCTAAGAAGGATAGAAAACTCTGGTTATCAAGTATCAGCTGTTTATGGCTGTCAATGCTGTCTTTTTTAGGCAGCAGCGTATTGCCGAATACAATAACTTTATCTCCGACAGCGATATCAGAGTATTCTTCTATTATTTTGCCTTTAGAGGTATGCTTATCTGTTTTTTCAAGTTCTATTATGCCTTTGACAGAATCTTCAGGAGATAAGACATAAAGATTAATTCCGGCAATAAGACGGCCGTCTTCGATTCCTGAATCGATCGTTACGGTTTTATAATCTTTATTGACCTTGATTATCCGGCTGCTTTCAGCAAAACGTGCTGAAAACAGGATAAGCAAAATGCTCCCTACTGTAAGGAATCTTTTACCCATTTTTTTACCCCTAAAAGCACTTTCTCCTATCTAAATGCATACCATACTTTAGGTAGTTATGTCAAATCGGGATGTGTTTTTTATGCCGTGCTGTATTTTGCTGTTTTTGTTACAATATTATTGTGAAAAACAAAGAGCTGGCACAGATTTTTAATAACATCGCAGACCTTTTGGAAATCAACGGCGAAAATTCCTTTCGCATCCGCGCCTACCGCCGGGCAGCATTCAGTTTGGAATCTCTGTCTCAGGATTTGGATAAGCTGGTTAGAGATGACAGAATTACTGAAATCGCAGGTATAGGTAAAGACCTGGCGGACAAAATTAAGGAGTATTATAAAGATAATAAAATTAAATACTATCAGGATATTATAAAAAAAGTACCTCAGGATTTACTTACAATGCTGAAAATTCCGGGTGTGGGACCTAAAACAGTTAAAATGCTTTACCAAAAATTGAAGATTAAATCGATAGAAAAATTAGAAAAAATGGCCAGAGAGGGTAAACTACGGGGTCTGCCCGGGTTAAAAGAGAAGACAGAGAAAAATATTATCAACGGGATAGAATTCCTGAAGAAAGGAAGCGGGAGAATGCCTTTGGGAATAGCCCTTCCTTTGGCGGAACAAATAATAGCTGAGCTTAAAAACATTAAGGAGGCCGGGGAAATTAGTTATGCCGGGAGCTTAAGGCGGATGAAAGAAACTGTCAGAGACATTGACATTTTAGCTGCATCGAAATACCCTCAGAAAGTAATGGATGGGTTTATTAATTCAGCAATGACAGAGAAAGTTGCTGCGGAAGGCCTTACTAAATCAAGCATTTTAACAAAAGCAAATATCCAGATTGATTTAAGAGTTGTTGATAAAAATTCTTTCGGCGCGGCACTGCAGTATTTTACAGGTTCTAAGAATCATAATATCCATTTGAGAGCGCTGTCTCAGAGGCAGGGCCTAAAAGTCAACGAATATGGAGTATTCAGGGTGAAAACAGGTAAAAAAATTGCCGGGAAAACAGAACAAGAGGCCTATAAAGCTCTGGGCATGGTTTGGATACCCCCTGAGATTAGAGAAGATTCCGGAGAAATTGAAAAAGCCATT
>CAZLTA010000191.1:0-3120 GCA_964562345.1 uncultured Planctomycetia bacterium | reverse complement strand
TATTGTCGTGCTTTAAAAACCTGCGCCGGGGTAAAACATTAAAGAAAAGGTTTTTCACTTCTATCACCGTGCTCCAAGAACAACCGGCTTTGCCTTCTTTGATTGTCCTGCCCCCCTCAATTTCAATAAAAGAGGCCTCCTTATCTGCAAAATTTCGGGATGTTATTTTGAAATTTGACACACTGGCAATTGAAGAAAGCGCCTCACCCCTGAACCCTAATGTGTCAATATTGAACAAATCATCCGGGGAGATGATTTTGCTTGTGGCATGGCTGCAAACTGCCATATGTAAATCCTCTTCATCCATACCCTCTCCGTTGTCGCTCACTCTTATTAAATTTTTACCCGCGCCTTTAACTTCAACAGAAATACACCCTGCACAGGCATCTATCGAATTCTCAATTAGTTCTTTAACAATAGATGCCGGTCTTTCTACTACTTCTCCTGCTGCAATTCTGTTTCTCAATTGTTCTGATAAAATATGAATTTTAGCCATCTATTTATCCTTCTCCTGGGAATTTAATATTTTTATAAACCGGTGAAGAATATCCAGAGCCTCCAAAGGCGTAGTCTTTTCTATGTCTATATCCCGCAACTCTTCCAGCACAGGATGGCTGGGATTGTTAAATAACTCTCTCTGCAATTCTTTAACATCAGGCACAATATGTTTTCTGTTCTGCTCCAGTCCTTTAAGTACATCCTTTGCTCTTGCTATAACTTCATCAGGCACTCCTGCCAGACGTGCAACATGAATTCCGAAGCTCCGGTCACAAATACCTTCCTCGACTTTATACAAGAACACAACTTCATCTTTATACTCCCTGACAGCAACATTTAGATTGCCGGCTTCCGGAAGATGTTTTGCAATCTGGGTAAGTTCATGATAGTGGGTTGCAAAAAGAGTCTTTGCTTTAATATGCTTGTGAATAAATTCAACAACCGCCCAGGCAATGGAAAGCCCGTCATAGGTTGAAGTGCCCCGGCCTACTTCATCCAGAATTATCAAACTGTTTAAAGCAGCGTTGTTCAATATCCGCGCAACTTCAACCATTTCTACCATAAATGTACTCATCCCGGATAATAAAGCATCCCGTGCCCCGATTCTCGTGAAAACTCTGTCCACAATTCCAATTTCAGCGCAGGAGGCAGGGATAAAAGAACCGACTTGAGCCATAATTACAAGCAGGGCTGCCTGCCTTATATAAGTAGATTTGCCTGCCATATTAGGCCCTGTAATAATTAAGATTTTCTTGTCATTAAGGAAAATATCATTGGGAATAAACCCGGTTTCTCGCAATGTTTTCTCCAATACCGGATGCCTGCCGTCTTTTATGCTCAGAGCATAGCCGGAGTGGATTTTGGGCCTGACATATCTGTTGTCTTCTGCCGCCTGAGCAAATGACTGTAAAACATCGATAATGCTTATTGCCCGCGCATCGTCTTGAATTTTAAGAATATAGTTCTTGATGTCCTCCCGTATATTGATAAAAATTTCTCTTTCCATTTCCTTGCTTTTTTCTTCGGCCCCGAGAATTTTTTCTTCATACTCCTTTAACTCCGGAGTTATAAACCGCTCGGAATTTACCAGTGTCTGTTTCCTGATATAATCAGGAGGAACCAGTTTTAAATTCGGCCTGGTAACCACAATGTAATAGCCGAAGACTCTATTGTATCCTATTTTTAAAGAATTGATTCCTGTACGGCGTATTTCTTTTTCCTGTAATTGTGCAATCCAATCCTTGCCGGATTTCGAGATTTCTCTTAATTCATCCAGCTCTTTACTGCAGCCGCTTTTGATAATTCCGCCTTCATTGATGACTGCCGGCGGTTCTTCAACTATAGCCTTGGATATTGTCCGGGTTATCTCTTTTAAAGGGTCAAGCAATGTAAAACATTCCTGCATAATTGTAAAATCCAATCCTTTAATGTTTTCTTTTAGCTCTGCTATTTGCTCTAAAGAATTTTTTAACGAAATTAAATCCCGCGGCCCTGCCGTAGAAAGTCCTATCCTGGCAGCAATTCTTTCCAGATCCTGTATGTTTTTAAGAATTTCCTGCACCTTGTGTCTTCTGTCTTTATCCTGATAAAAACAGTCCACACCATCCTGTCTGCTAGAGATTTCATTTGTGTCAATTAAAGGCTGTAATATCCACTTCTCAATCCTTCTTTTCCCCATCGCAGTGTATGTTTTATCCAGAACCGACAATAGTGAACCTTCTTTTTTACCTGTATCACAATTTCTTATCAGCTCTAAATTCCTCTGTGTGAATGAATCCAGCACCATATAATTTTTCAGCGAATAAATTTCTATTTTTTTTATATGTTCAATTGCCTTTTTCTGTGTCTGCTCTAAATATTTTAATAACGCGCCTGCGGCTGAGGCCGCAAGCTCCTTACCGTCAAAACCTAACCCCGAAAGCACGGAAACATTAAAATGGCTGAGCAAAGTATCTTCTGCTGCCTGATGTAAAAAGTAAAAATCGGGATACTCCGTAACAGTCCCGGCCTGCATTAATTGCCGGATGTCTTCCCTCTCTTCCGGCAGAAGGCATTCTGAAGGATTCAAGCGCACAATCTCAGAGGAAAGCTCCTCCTTGGAATCTAGTTCTGCTGCCTTAAATTCTCCTGTTGAAATATCGCACAATGCCAGCCCGAATATTTTATTTTCTTCATTAACTGCCACAATATAGTTGTTACTTTCTTCAACCAGCGACTCTGCAGTTAAAGTCCCCGGGGTAATAACTTTTACGACTTCTCTTCTGACAATTCCTCGCGCTGCGCTGACATCTTCAACCTGTTCACAGACTGCAACTTTATGCCCCTCTTTTAAAAGGCGTTTGATATAATTCTCAGCTGCATGGTGGGGAACACCGCACATAGGAATACGTTTTCCCCGCACCTTCCCCCGGGAAGTAAGGGTAATGTGCAAGATAGAAGAGGCTACTTTTGCATCCTCAAAAAACATTTCATAAAAATCGCCCAGCCGGAAAAACAGAATAACATCCGGGAAATCTTTTTTTATCCTCAAATACTGACTGAGCATCGGAGTAAGTTTTTCTTCCATAATTTTGCCCGTTAATATTCTACAGTAGCAGGCCTTATTTTCAAGTATTATCATTT
>CAZLTA010000190.1:0-3145 GCA_964562345.1 uncultured Planctomycetia bacterium | reverse complement strand
CAATATTTTGAGCCAGTATTATATACTGAGCGCTATCCCCTCCCAATTCCCTAAATTGGGCAGGTATAATTTTTAAAACAAATACCCAAAATAATATGGATAAAATTATAACCATTATGTTTTTAAAAGAAAATTTAATCATTTATTTCTAAACCAGCAGGCACAATATACCCTAAATCTCCAGCTTTATTCAGATAGAACAAAGCCCGGGATTTATCTTGAATACCAAAATAAAAAACACCAAGGTTGAAATAGGCAGCAGCAAAATAAGGGTCAAGCTGAATAGCTTTTTTTAATAAAAATTCTCCTTTACGGCTGCCTTCCTGCAGCATAATCGTACCCAGATAAAAATAGGCTTCTTTATTCAGAGGGCCTTTAAATAATGCTTTTTTATACAAAGAAGCCGCCTGTTTATCGAACCCCAGCCTCTGTTTCACCAGGCCGGCCAAAAGATAGGTGCCAGAAGTATCCACCCCAAAATTTACAGCTTCGGCTAAATACTGCTCCGACTTTTTAAAATCTTCTTTTTTAAACCAGTAATCCGCCAGATAGAATTTTAACATTCCATTGCGGGGATAATCTGCAGCTAATTTGTCAAAATCCATATCCGGATGGTTAAGATAGATTTCCTCAAGCAGCTTATAAGAAGCTGATATATTCGGATATTTCCGAAATATATCTTTGGCTATCTTTAGAGATTTATCCACATCACCCATCTGGAGGCTGATTTCAGACAGATTCATTAAAGATTTCAGCTCCAGCTGAGGATTATCTCCGATTGCTAAAACATGCCTGAACCCATTAACTGCATCCTGATACCTGTTGTCTGCCCGCAATTTCAACGCCAGCTGATAATTCGCTATCTGAGATTCGGGATAAACAGTTAATATATCCAAAGATATAGTCGTCTCATCATGCCATATGTTGTTCCTGAAATACGTCAGAATTCCAAGAAACAGAGGCAGTATAAAAAATAAATAAAGCAGACGCTTATTTTTCTTAACCAGAGAATCCAACAATACGGCAATTATAAAGACAAGCCCTATTTGAGGCAGATAGAAATGGCGCTCCCTTCCCGGAGATTCCAGCTGGATAAAAAACTTCCAGCTGTAAAAACACGCTAGCCAAAAAACAGAAAATTTTATCCTCTTATCTGCTTTAAAAATTAAAACCAATATGATTAACATCAGCCCCAGACAGACCCAGGGCATTGGCTCAAAAATAGAATTTACCCGCAAATACTCGTGGTCAAAAGAAAACCCCCGGGGTATAAGAAATAGTTTCAGGTAATAAAACAAAATTTTAAACTGGGTCAGAAAGTTTAAAAACCCGCCGCTGTATTTAATACCTGCTGCAGAGGAGGTAAATATTCCCAGCTTCCAGTATTTCCAACATGTCAGAAAGATAGATGAGATAAGGAAAAAAGGAATGAATTTAGAAATTTTATCCCGCTTAAAAAGTGCTAAAAAAACGAATAGAACTGCGGAAAATAAAAGGGCATTTTCTTTACTCAAAAGAGCAAAGATATAAAACAAACAGGAAATAGCGATAAACCGCCGGTCTTCAATGCCCCTGATAAAAAAATAAAATGAAAATAGGATAAATAACGTAAGCAGAATATCCGAACGCGCCATAAGATGATTCACGGCTTCATTGTTTACCGGGTGAAGCAGGAAAATCAATGCCGCAGCAAAAAAGGATTTTTTATCTCCCCGGGGGAATAACAGCATAAGAATAAGGTAAATTAAAAACGCATTCGCACAATGAACGAAAACATTTAATACTCTGTAACTAAAAACATCATAGCCGCTTAAATAATAATTCAGGTTATAGCTCAACATCGTCAAAGGCCTGAAAGCCCCTTTTACACTTTGAGAAATATAGCCTTTGAAATAATACTGGATAAACCCGAAACTTTTCACCAGATAATTGTTCAAAATCAGGTAATGGTCGCTGAAAACAAAACCATTCCCAAAACTATTGGAGTAGACGGCAAACCCTATTATGAGAAACAAAAAAAAATATTTTAAATTCTGCTTTAACATAACATTATTCCCCGTTTATTTTAAAGATTCTAATTGTAACACCTTCAGCCTCGCTTGAGCAGGAGTAAAACCGGGGTCTTTTTTTAAAACTTCTCTATAACAATAAATTGCCTGTTTGAAATCTTTTTTCTGTTCATTTATCAGCCCCAGCATAAATAATGCCGCAGATAAATTCGGGTTAAAATTCAGCACCTTCTTGAACTCTTCCTCCGCTTTGAAATAATCTTTCCGGTTAAAATATGCCAGCCCGAGGTTAAAATGGGCTTTAAAATTGGCGGGGGTAAAGCGTATCTCCTTATTATAAAACCTGACCTCATCAGACCATTCTCTATTACGGCGTATGGTCAAGAACGAATAAAAAACCGCAAAACAAAAGATTAAAACAATCCCCCGCCTCATAAAATTATTTTTTTTTGATAATACTTCCGTAACAACCGGTATTATAAAAAACAAAATCCCTGCCAATCCCAGATAGAGCCAGTGCTCGGCAAACGGAGCATTGAGCGGATAAACTACGTTAGAAATAAATGCGAAATTTATCAGGTACCATAGCAAACCGAATAACTGCGGTTTTTTATTTTTAACCAAATAAACACCGCTCCCTATAACCAGCATAAGTAGTAATAAAGGGATAATAAACCCCAGGCTCTGAAAGGAACTAACAAAATTGACTGCATAAGACAGCCTTAAATTGACAGGGAAAAAGATTATCCCTAAATATTTAAAAAACAGCACCGGAAAAGTCAAAAATCTCATCCTTAAGGAAACAGGGCACCCCGCAAAAGGCAAAAGAGCTATGCTCCTTAAGAAAATATATGCCAGAGAAACTAAAATAAAAGGCCATATGGCCTTAGAAACTTTTCCCTTAAAAATAATTTCATAACAGATGAATATTAAAGGACTGATAAGAACGATCTCCTTTGATAAAACTCCTAAAGCAAACAGCGGCAGGGCAGAAAGTATAAGTAAAATTTTCCTGCTTTTTAAAAAACTGATGTATAGCAATAACGATAACAAAAAAATAAACCCGCCAACAAAACTGCCCGGCCGGAAAACAAAATTAACGCCCGAAGATTTAACAGAAGTAACAGAAAAAACCA
>CAZLTA010000189.1:1346-3161 GCA_964562345.1 uncultured Planctomycetia bacterium | reverse complement strand
CCTAAAGGACGCTTCGCAGCCCTAAAGGACGCCCTGCGGGCAGCCCGCATTGTTGTTATTTTGTGTATTATATGAAATAGGCGGGTTAAACCCGAATATTTCATAAATATCATGAAATATTCGCCCGAAGGGCCGATAGATTAAATCGTTACACGATTTAATCTGGTTATCGGGGTAACCCGTATTGTTACCATTTTGTATATCTTATGAAATAAACGGGTTAAACACTCCCGGGAGATAGAAAAAAGGGCTCAGTAAATAGATGTTACAAATTTACAGCTGGTATATATAAACCGGATACTATCCCTATTCCAACTCGTTTCCCGCAGAAAGCTGGACAACTCTGTGGGTATTTTTACCCAGGCTGTCCTCGGAAACTAAACAATAGGAAAGGATACAAAGCTTGTCCCCCGCCTCGCCGCACCGCGCAGCAGGGCCGTATAAGATTATCTTCTTAGAACCTTTCTCCTCCTCTATAACATAAGTCTCGATACGGCTGCCATTGTTGTAATTCAGCACCTGAACTCTTTCACCGGGCAGAATATCAGCCTGGTCTAGAATATTTTTATCTATTCCTATACTGCCCTGATATTTTAATTGCTTGGCTGTTACAGAAGCATTGTTAATTTTGGATTTTAAAAATTCTCTCAATATCATGACTCACTCCGAATAAATTTAATGGTTGCTGGAACCCTCCACAACCCGGCCGGCCTTATAAGAACCGCTGTCAACTCTGTAATAAGTCCACCACCGTCTGCCAGCAGAAATAGCCTGAGTTCCATGCCCACAATAAAAAATCACCGTATCACCATCGTCCTGATAGCGCCAGGTGCTAGCAACAAACGTGGTTGTCATACCAAGATTAGGTACCTGATTTGCCACCTCTGCACCAGTCGGCCAGGCGGCTGAACCATCGGCCTGAGATTTCATATAAAGCAGGCTAATAACAGCTTCCAACTTTCTGATTGTATAATCATCGGATGCATTCTTGGCATTGGTATTTATGGTTGTGAACTTGGAAATTGCTATCGCTGCGAGAATTGCTATAATAACAATTACCATAATTAATTCCACTAATGTAAAACCTGACTGTTTCTTTATCTTACCCATTGATTTCCAAATCTCTTAAAACAGATTAATTGTACCATAAAAGTTATAATTGACAATAAAAAATAAACACACTATTATGATTTTAACATGCCGATATCAGAAAGAAAATTGACAGTCATCTCTTTTGCAATTCTCATAGTAACAACAGCCGCAATACTAATTTTCTCAAAACTCACCGATAATGTTTCTACAATACTGGGGTCATTGAAAGGGAATAAAAAACAATCCATAACACTCTCCTCGCAATTAGAAGGAGAAAGTCTTTTGTCGGAAATTTTAAAAATGCCGGAAAACCCGGAATTAAAAGCGTACTTCTGGGAAATTAATCCTCAAACTTTTGAAAAGGAAAAATATACCGGATTTGCCTGCATAGAAAAAGGTAAAATATATGTCAATGTAAAAAACTCTAATTTAGGAGCTGTTCTTAAAAACCCTTATATTCCGGTAGAAGTCAGCGCTGAAGATGCGGATATACCAGCACCTTATAAACCCGGCACACAAGCTCATCTCAAAGCCATCTCTAAAGAAGCCTGGCGCTGGGGATATATATCGGAAATAAAAGGGAATAAAAAACAGTAATCTATCCTACTATTTTAAATTCTCCTTGGAGCCGGCAGAATTTGAAGGTTCTTCTTTTTTAGAACCCGCATTCTTATCAGATTTTATAGAATCAGCAGGTTTTTCTCCTTTAGAACCCGCATTCTT
>CAZLTA010000189.1:0-1246 GCA_964562345.1 uncultured Planctomycetia bacterium | reverse complement strand
TCTTATCAGATTTTATAGAATCAGCAGGTTTTTCTCCTTTAGAACCCGCATTCTTTTCAGGTTTCATAGAATCAGCAGGTTTTTCTCCTTTAGAACCCGCATTCTTTTCAGGTTTTCTGTGATCGGTAGCGTAAAACCCGGGACCCTTGAATATTATACCTGAGCCGCGTCCTATTAAACGCCTAAGCTCTCCGCCGCAGTCAGGGCATTTTTTTAGAGGAACATCATTCATACTTTGAAATTTTTCAAGCTTGTGCTTGCATTTAAGACATTCATATTCATACGTCGGCATAAAAATTACCTCCCATAATCGATTATAAGTTTTCCTGACAAATGGTCTATTTCATGCTGCAGAACCCGCGCCAGAAGACCTTTGGCTTTTATCTGAACTTCCTTGTTTTTTTCATTTCTGCCAATCACAGTTACTTTATAAGGCCTTACCAGTTCAACAGAACGATTGGGAATGCTCAAGCACCCTTCCACCATAGTACCGCTCCCCGCACTGTTTACTATTTCAGGATTGATGAGTTTTATTATTTCCCCTTTTTCACCTTTCAATATTATAATCCGTTTTGCAACTCCAACCTGAGGAGCAGCGAGCCCGATACCCTCGCTTACATCCATTGTATAAATCATGCTGTTGAACAAATCAACTTCTTTCGGTGTGACTTCATCTACACAAAGGCAGTCTGTCCTTAAAATCGGGTCCGGCAATGTGTATATTTTCAACGCCTGCATTTTTTAACCTGATTTTTTCCCTGTAATTTCAGCCCCTCTGACATAGTTTCTCAATCTGCCTATTCCTTCTATTTCCACCTCAATAGTATCGCCAATCTTCATCCCGCCTACCCCCGGCGGCGTTCCGGTCGAAATAACATCGCCGGGTAAAAGAGTCATAATTTTTGAAATGAACGAAACTAATTGAGGCACTGAAAATATAAAATTGGAAGTCCTTGAATTCTGCCTGATTTCGCCGTTTAAATAAGACGTTATTTTTAAATCAGCCGGATTTAATTCCGTTTCAATCCAGGGCCCCAGGGGACAAAAAGTATCAAATGACTTTGCACGCGTCCACTGAATATCTTTACTCTGCAAATCGCGGGCGGTAACATCGTTCAAACAGGTATATCCCAGGATGAAATCAGCAGCATTTTGTTCTTCTATATTCCGGCATTGTTTTTTGATAACCAGCGCAAGCTCTGCTTCATAATCCAGCTTTTCGACGCCTTCAGGGTAGATTATTTCC
>CAZLTA010000188.1:0-3167 GCA_964562345.1 uncultured Planctomycetia bacterium | reverse complement strand
TTTGTCCTGTATGCGGTAAGCATTTTCCAGGCGGTACTCAATATTGTCCCTATGACGGCGCGGAGTTAAAACCGCTGCAGAAATAGAGTTTTGTAATAGCTATAATCGAAACAGCTTATTAGATGAATGCTGCTAATTTTTGTAGTGCTTTAAGATTATTAATTCTGCCGTTTTTTATAATTTCTCTGCTCTATTACTCGCCCCAGAAAGAATATTTAAGGTTCTTGGCTATTTTTTTGGCGCTATTCTCTTTTATTACTGACGCTTTGGACGGGTTTCTAGCCCGCAGGAAAGGTTTGAGTACAAATTTAGGCGCTTTTTTAGACCCTCTGGGAGACAAGCTGCTGTTAAATGCTGGTTTTATAATTTTGATTTTAAAACCCGAGTTCAAAGTCAGATTGGATCTGCCTATGTGGGTGGTTGTGACAGTGTTTTTAAGGGATATATTTATTGCACTGGGCAGTTTTATTCTGCACATTAAATCAAAGCTTAAGATTGCGCCTTCTTATTTAGGCAAGACCGCCGTTGTATTCCAGATGTTTTCCATTGCTTCTGCATTATTATATTTTCAGTTTACTTCTTTATTGTGGTATTTTACCGGTATAATTACGTCTCTGGCAGGAGTGGGTTATCTTTTAAGAGAAGGTTCTAAATTCCGCAATTAAACAATGCCGGATTATCCCAAAGTCGCAATAATAGGCAGGCCAAATGTAGGTAAATCTACTCTTTTTAACCGTATTGTAGGTGAAAGGTTTGCCATAATAGAAGAAACCAGCGGTGTTACAAGAGACAGGGTATATAAAGATGCTGAGTGGTGCGGTGTGCATTTTACGGTAATAGATACAGGGGGCATTATTACAGCAGAAAATTCAGAAGATATTACTCAAAAAGTAAAACAGCAGAGCCTGAAAGCAATCCGGGAGGCCGAGCTGGTTATTTTCCTTACAGATGTAAAAGAAGGGCTCCATCCGTTGGATGAAGATATCGCTGATATTTTAAGGAGGGAGAATAAAAAAGCAATACTTGCGGTGAATAAAGTTGACAATGAAAAAGACGAACTGGATATTGATGAATTCCAGAAGCTTGGTATTGAAGATATTGTTGCATTTTCTGCTATGCACGGAAGAAGCGTGGATTTGCTTTTAGAAAAGATAAAAGCAAATATTGAGAATGTAGCAGGGGAAGAGGGCGGTTCTAAAGTTATTAGCGTGGCGGTAATAGGCCGCCCGAATGCCGGAAAATCTTCTTTTTTAAATGCTCTTTTAGATGAAGAAAGAGCTGTTGTGGATTCTTTACCCGGCACAACCAGAGATGCTTTTGATACTTATTTTTCTTTTCAGGATACCGGGTTTATATTGATTGATACTGCAGGTGTCCGTCATAAAAGTAAAATTAAAGGAAACTTAAATTATTTCAGTTCTGTAAGGACAAAACAGGCGATAGACAGAGCGGATATTGTTTTATTTATGGTTGACGGCTGGTACGGTTTAAGGCGTGATGACCTTCATTATATTTATAAAATATGGCAGAAGAATAAAGGACTGGTTTTGGTAATAAATAAAAGAGATTTAGTACAGCGCCCGATACCGGAATATGAGAAGCTTATACGGGATAGATTGTCTTTAGCAGAATTCCTGCCCATTATTTATATTTCTGCCAAAGAAAAATATAATATTGAAGAAACGATAAAATTATCTAAATCAGTTTATGATAACTTGAACCTGCATGTTAAAACTTCGGATTTAAACAAATTGATTCAGGATATACAATATGCTCATCCCAGGATAGTAAAAGGAAAACACTCTTTAAAGATTTTTTATATTACCCAGACAGGTGTTAACCCTCCTAAGATGCAGGTTTTTGTTAATTTCCCGGCATTGGTAAATGTAAGTTTTACTAATTTCTTAGAACGCAGAATAAGGCAGAAGTTTGGTTTTATGGGAACTCCGATTAAGCTGATATTTAAAGCGAAAAACCAATAATTGCGGAGGTAAGATATGAAAATTATAGAGGTTGTTGTTTTTTCTTATCTGATAGGCTCTATTCCTTTTGCCTATATAGTATCTAAGTTATTTTCCCGTGTTGATATAAGAGCAAAAGGGAGCGGTAATGCCGGTGCGACCAATGTGTTGAGAGTTGTAGGTCCTTTTGCCGGGGTGGTTGTATTACTACTGGATATTCTTAAAGGATTAGCAGCGGTAAAATTAGCGGCGTTGTTTATAGATGGAAGGTTAATATATTTAGCGGGGTTGGCTGTTATAAGCGGTCATTGCTGGAGCCCTTTTCTTAAGTTTAAAGGCGGTAAGGGGGTAGCTGCGGCTTTGGGGGTTTTATTGGCAATTAAGCCTGTTTATTTTTTTTACGCGGTTTTAATATGGTTAATTGTATTTTCGATGTTTAAAATCGTATCTTTAGCTTCAATAACTTCAGCATTGTTTTTGCCGTTAGCATTGATTCTAAAAGGAGAAATCCCTTCAGTGTTGATTTTTATAACTTTATATTCAGGAATCATAATATCCCGCCATAATCAAAATATTGTGAAACTTATCCGAGGGGAAGAGCGAAAGATTCAGCTTTTAAAAAGGCGGAAATAAAAAACATTATATTGCGGAGAGTTGATTTCTACTAACTTTTTAAAAATTTTTATAAAATTTGATTTTTTAGTGTTTTAATGGTATAATTGTAGTAAGGAGACAAAATCATGAAAGAAGTTATGTATAAAAGAGAGTTGTCAGAGGATAAAAAGAAAAAATTTATTTCCTTCCAGCAAAGATTAAAAAGAGAAGGGAGAAAGATTAATATTTACAGAAAATGCAGTTACAACCTTAAGGAAGAAAGGTGTTTTAAACATCAGACGGAAGTCGATGATTTTCTTAACCAGATACAGAATAAGAAAGAGACAAATCAGGTATACATTAAAAGAATTGCAGACACCAACAGCGGAAAAGTTGTAATCAGCTATATAACGAAAGGCAGTGTTTTTGCGATATTTAGAAAAACGCTTTACCGTATATCTTTTAGACAGGAACACGTCTTGGAATCAACCCTCAATTAATAAATCCAGCAATTCTTAACCCATTTATTCATAAGATTACAAAATGGCAGTAATGCGGGGCAGCCCTAAAGGACGCTTCGCAGCCCTAAAGGACGCTTCGCAGCCCTAAAGG
>CAZLTA010000187.1:0-3186 GCA_964562345.1 uncultured Planctomycetia bacterium | reverse complement strand
ATGAGCTCACGATTTACGAAACGTAGTGCCCGTAAATCGTAGAGCGAATTATACCGCTGAGAGTGCTAAAATTATTGTAAGAATTTTAGCATATTCCTCGAAGCGGAAATATCAATATACTAATACAGCTATTTTTAATGAGCATAAGGCTTTAGCCGTCTAATGAGCTCACGATTTACGAAACACAGTGCCTGTAAATCGTAGAGCGAATTTACCCCCTCTTGATTTCTTCGAAATCAAACCAGAGGGGACAAGCTCCGCTGAGAGTGCTAAAATTATTGTAAGAATTTTAGCACACCTTTCGAAGCGGAAATATCAATCATAATGAGCACATAATTAATAAACCTCTTATTTCTCCAACAACAGTTTTTCTTTAATCTCTACCTTTGATTTTTTCCTTATTTCCTCCAACCAGCTATCTAAAACCCGGGCTTGCTTCTTACGCAATATCTGCCACTGAATCTGGCTATAAATTTCGGTTAAAGGTTTATTCGTAAGGTTATTTTTTATCATCTGATTATACTTGTCGTTGATTTCTTTATCGCTGACCTTAACTTGAGACGCAAGTTCTTTGGATTTTAAATCAATAATGAGCTTGAAAAGCAGCTGTTCGTAGTAGTGCTGAAGTGAATTTAAAAATTCCCTGCTCTTATTAAGTCCTTCTTTTTCTGCCTCCTGAAGTATTAATTTTTTACTTATCAACGCATCCAATACATCCTTTCTCACCTGCGAGCTGTCTTTGCGGCCGACATTCATCTCTTTAAAGTAATCTTCAAACTCATCTTTTGTCATCGTAAACTGGTTGATTCTAATAGCGAACGGCTTCTCAGTGAAATAATACTTAGCAATATAAAAACTCGCAACCAGAACTACAAAAATCACGATAATTGCAATAAGTTTTCTCATTTTTCTACCCTTCCTTTTCTTTCTACTATATTATTTTCTCTGCCTTTTTGCCACTAAAATATTCTTTGTCTTTTAAAACAAAAAACCCGCCTTAAAAGACGGGCTTAAGGAATACATAATAATATACGATTTACATTATTTCTTTTTCTTCTTTAATTCTTCTTCAAACCAGGAGAAGAACTCTCCTGCTTTCATTTTGAGCTGACCATCTATAAACTCATACATATCTGCGGTTAAAGCAAAACCGTCAAACGCTCCAGAATCAGTTGCGGTTACCGGATGATAGAAAAACACTGCACCATTGTGAGTTGCCATGTCATTAACCATCACTCTAAACAGGGCAAGTATTTCCTGAATTGGCCAATTAGCCATTAATCTCAAAAATCTTTCGGCACCGGTAGGCGCAGACAAGTCAGGCCAGATTTCTGCTGCGTTGAAGAATATATAACCCGGAGGATTAAATACCAGTGCACCGGGGAATGAAGAGGTCGCCGGAAGAAGAACTACATTGGCTGCAGGATCACCTGCATATGTTCCTGTATAAGCTGTAGAACCAGAAACTGTCCCTGTAATATTGCTGGACACTGGCCAGTAAGCACCTCCGTTCCAGGCAGTAACTGAACCATCTACAAACGGCAATGTAGAAGCTCCGGCAGTAATTGTTAAGTTGCCTCCTACATTAACATTTACAGGGCCATAACCAGCAGAAGGATAACCTGCAATTGTTCCTACCACTCCATTAACCGCAGTTAAATAAGTATCTACTGCAGATTCAATATGGGGCCCTATGCCATAAGCCAGGATTGAACCTAAAGCAGAGAGTATGTCCACATCTCCAGAAGTTGAGGTAATGGAAACATCATCTATTGTAATATCTCCAGCAGTCTCTGCTATAGCTACATCAGAACCGGTTATGCCAGATAATGATCCTACATTGCCAACTGTTAAACCGCTGGCATTAGAGTTTACGATTTCTATTCCATCACCAGCACTTGCAGCTAAAGTATTTACTTCTGTTTCTATCGGATTACCAACTCCGATACCAGAATCTGCATCCATAGCTAACCCGTCTGCAATAACATCTACAGAATTATCTGCATCATCATCTATGATAGAACCTGTAGTTGCTGTAAGTATTGAATCTCCTGCTGATTCTACATATCCTAATGTTAAATCGGAATTAACCGTTATTATTACGTCATCGCCATTATTTATAACACTCTGGGCTAATAAAGTACCATCATTTTTTATTTCAATATTGTTACTGCTAGTATTTAAAGCAGTTAAAATTGATACTTCAGTCTCTAAGACATCTCCTGAACCAATGCCGTCTACAGCTGAGAGAATTAAGTTATTAGCAGTTATATCATTATCGTCTGTAGGACTGTCATTATCAACTATTGCTCCATGGTTTGAGGTAATGGTTGCGTTGCCATCTGTTGTTGTGCCAGAGGCATCAAGCAGAGTTAAGAGTATATTGTCTCGGGCTGTAAGAGTGATATTACCACCTGTAGCTGCACCAAAACCTGAGACTACTTTGGCTGTGCCATTCTGGGTAACACTGCCTTCGCTATCTTTATCATTATAAGCGGCAATTATATCTATTGTGCCGCCTGAAGTCTGAACTGTTGTTCCTATTGCCTGAATTATATCATCCCCTGCTCTTAAGATGATATTGCCGCCAGTTGAGGTTATATCATCATTTATTGTAAGGTCATCAGTATAAGCAAAGGCATCGCTTGTCTCTAAAGCATCTAAAGTAATATCTCCTCCTGCAGTTACAGCCGCAGAAACAGTTAAAGGAGACGAAGCAGAAATATCTACTATTCCACCATAGGTGTAAATTCCTACATCTATATAAAGGTCACCTTTATTGGTGAAGATAAAATCTGCTCCGTTGGTGTTTATGTCATTGCTGCCGAATATATCTGATAGGTAGAGTACTCCTGCTGTGTATAATAAATCAAGATTGCCATTAGGTTCACCGTTATCATCCCAATCTAAATTATCTAATGCATCCTCTAAATGAGAAAATATTACTTTATAATCCTTGGGGGCTTCTACTACTTCACTTCCATCAGTAATAACTCCAGCTTCATCAAAGGTATTATATCCATAAATACCATAAAGAATAGTCCCGTCTACATTATCAGAAGCCTGGACATGATAATCTGAATTATCAGCAAAATCATTATCAGTCACTATAGGCAGGATGTTGCCTTCAACCTCAATTCCAACTAAATTACCATAAATATTGTTTGCATTTTTTATCTCTATACT
>CAZLTA010000186.1:0-3214 GCA_964562345.1 uncultured Planctomycetia bacterium | reverse complement strand
TCGAAGACTGGCGCGTTACATCCAAGGAGGGAACTATATACATAGATGATATATATTTTACTAAAGACAAAGTTGTAGAACAACCCTTGTGTAATATTTTTAAGACTTCCAGAGAACGTATTCCCAAGCCGGATATATCCTGTATGAGTGATAAAGAATTTTTGGAACTGCTTCAGAGAAAATCATTCGGTTATTTCTGGCGCGAGACTAATCCTGAAACAGGGCTTACCAAAGACAAAGCCAACAATTTCAAAAAGGACAATTTGAAAGTTGCCTCAATTGCAGCGGTTGGTTTTGCTTTAACAGCATATCCTGTTGCTGTTGAAAAAGGCTGGATTACTAAGGGAGAGGCATTGGAGAGGACATTGAATACGCTCTTTTTCTTCCGGGACAAAATGGACAATGTGCACGGATTTTTTTATCATTTCGTAGGTATGAATAATGGAGGCAGGGTCTGGAATTGCGAGCTTTCTTCGATCGACACTGCATTATTTTTAGCCGGGGCAATATTTTCCGGAGAATATTTCGGTGGCAAAGTGAAAGAATTGGCCTCTGAGATTTACGAACGCGTGGAATGGGACTGGATGCTGGGTGGCGGGGATACTCTTTGTATGGGCTGGACCCCTGAGAAAGGTTTTCTACCTGACCGCTGGAATAAATACGGCGAGGAATCAATTATGCATCTTTTAGCTTTAGGTTCGCCGACGCACCCGATTCCTGTATCTATCTGGCATGATTTAAGAAGGCCTGTCTGGGATTATGAAGGACATGTCTGTTTATCCTCACCGCCTTTATTTACGCATCAATATTCCCATATCTGGGTTGATTTCAGGGATAAACATGATGACTACGCGGATTATTTTACTTCCTCAGTCAATGCTACTTTAGCCAATAGGCAATTTTGCATCGACAACAAGGAAAACTCCTTAACGTTTAAACAGGATTCCTGGGGTTTGACTGCCTGTGAGTCTCCTGCGGGATATCGGGCATACGGGGCGCCGCCTGGATATGCCAATTATGACGGCACAGTTGCATTCACTGCTGCGGGTGGAAGTGTTCCTTTCGCGCCCCGTGAATGTATCAGCGCTTTGAGATGGATGTATCAAAACTACAAAGATTATATCTGGGGCAATTACGGGTTTGTGGACAGTTTTAACAGGGATAAGAACTGGTATTCCGATGTTGTAATCGGCATAGACCAGGGGCCGATTATACTTATGATTGAAAATTACTTATCAGAATTCGTCTGGGAGTATTTTATGCGCAGTGAATATATAAAAAAAGCGATGCAAATCGCAGGGTTTAAAGAAGGGTCTATGAAGCTTGAGCCTGATAAAAAGCCAGTTGTTGCTGCGCAATATGCAGGCCCCGTTTTTGATAAAGGCAAATTTTACAAATTGACTCCTCAGCAGACATTGGAACACGGTGCGCTTACAAATTATCCTGATGATTTAGACTGCGATTTTAAGGTAAACTGGGACGAAGATAATTTATATCTCTGGATAAAGGTCAGAGATAATGAGGTAATAGCAGAGGAGGAGGCGCCAGCGCTTTATAAAAATGATTGTGTTGAGCTGTATATTGCGCCGGCTGATGAAAGATTATACTGGGGGAATAAAAAGCATTTTCAGCTTGGGTTTGCTCCTTCCGGGGAAAACGGCAGCCCTGAAAAGTATGCCTGGTTCCAGGGCCGTGATATTGAAGAAATTAAATTGAATTCCAATCTAACCAAAACAGGGTATGAGTTTAAAATAATCATTCCGTTTACTGTTCTAAATATAAAACCGAAAGTTAACTCAGAAATAAATTTTTCAATAGCTGTTCATGATTTCGACCGTAAGGATAATACAAAGCAGGCAAAATTCAACCTATATTTTGTTCCTTACTATAAAGACGGTTGTCAATCTGGATTTGAACTTGCCAGGTTAAAACTGGCCAAAGATTAGAAACAGTTTGATTAAAAGAGCTGATTTATATGCCTGTCTTACAATAATTATTCTCGCGGCTTCTCTTTACGGTAAAATTCTCACATTCGACTTCATCGGTGATGATTGGCCGGTAATTGCACAGCGGGAATCTTTCCTGAGTGATTCAAAGAATATAAGGACTTTGTTTCTACTGCCCGGAAGCATTGAGGGAAGCTTCAATAAATACTCTTATTCCAGCGGCGAGATGAGTTACCGGCCGTTTAAAACGCTGTCTTTCTTTTTAGATTATAAAATCTGGGGTTTAAACCCTTTTGGTTTTAAACTGAGCAATCTCCTGTTTCATATCCTGAATGCATTGTTAATATACAGGCTCTGCCTTTATCTTTTTGCCCGCCGCGCTGTGAGTTTAATAACTGCCCTGGCGTTTCTGCTGCATCCGGTTAATGTAGAAACTGTTGCAATGGCAGCTTACAGGCATGATGCAATGGCGCTCTTTTTTATCTGGCGGCTTTTTTTATTTTTATATCGGTGTTTAAAGCAGAAGGCAGGCCGTTTTTCATAAAATCTGTTTTATGCTGCATGTTTTATATTTTAGCTATCCTTTCCAAAGAAAGCGCGCTGACTTTTTTGCCCCTGGCCTTGTTTTATCTATACATCAGCTTAAAGGATAAAGCGCGCTGCTTAAGCAGTAAAAAGAGCATATTTTTAATTATGGGGCTGGTTTTTATTACAATTGTATTCGGATTTTTGAGATTCTACTGTAATCTTCCGGCAGCTGTAAATCATAAGGTTTTAGAAGCAGGTATTTACAGTGAATTTTTAACGGTTATAAAAACCCTCGCCCTGTATGTCAAATGGCTTATTGTACCTTTGGGGATTAAATTCTATCTAATAGAACAGTTTGAGCCTGTGAAAAGTTTTAATATAGATGTATTTTTAAGCTTTGTTATAGTGATACCGTTATTAGCTATAGCCCTTAGGGCCATTTTTAAAAACAGTTTCACGCTTAAATTTGCCTGCGGCTGGATTTTGATTAATCTTATGCCGCTTTGTTTAATCCGTTTCCTACCTTCGTTGATTGCCGCCCGCTACATGTATATGATGTCTGTCGGTTTTGTGATTCTTCTGGGAGCCTTGCTGACACACATGCTTTCAAGCAGCGGCAGATATAAAATAGCTTCTATTTTAATAGCGGCTGTTTTAGGGTTTTATTTTATCAAAAGTTCATCCGATATTAAATACTGGCAGAATAATTTAATGCTCTGGTCGAAGATGAAAAGAGATTT
>CAZLTA010000185.1:0-3220 GCA_964562345.1 uncultured Planctomycetia bacterium | reverse complement strand
TATCAATTCCACTTTTAGAAATCGAGTTGATATCAAATCGTTTAAAAAAATTGCATTTGGTGGCATTTATATTTGCTTTTATTCTGGCGGTTATAATGAGTTTTGCAATTTCAGTATTGATATCAAAACCGATAAAAGAAATTTCACAGTTTGCCCAAGGTATTGCAGAAGGAGATTTTTCTAAAAAAGTTCCGGTTTCAACAAATGATGAAATAAGTGATTTAGCAAAAGCATTTAATTATATGTCAGAGCAGATTAAATTAAGAATCGAGGAGGTTACTTCCAGCAAATTAAGGTTAGAAGCTGTGCTTTTAAGCATGTTTGAAGGAGTTATGGTTGTTGATTTAGAGGGAGCAATTTTGTTAATGAATCAAACCCTTAAAGACTTTTTGCTCATTAGAGAAAATCCTGTGGGCAGGAAGCCTCTTGAGGTAATACGTAATATTGAAATTCAGGAAATTGCAGATAGTACCTTACAAATAAAACAGTCAGTTCAGTCCCGACAGATTACACTCTTACTTCCCCAAGAGAAAATTCTATTAGTACACGCAACACCAATTGTCTGGGAAGGAAAACCTGAAGGTGCGGTTTTGGTATTTCATGATATAACGAATTTAAGGAAGCTTGAGAAGATACGTCAGGATTTTGTAGCTAATGTTTCTCATGAATTAAGAACTCCTGTATCAAGTATTAAAGGTTATGCCGAAACATTACTGGAAGGCGCATTGGAAGATAAAGAAAATGCGCGTGATTTTTTGAAAATAATTTATTCTGACTCTGACCGATTGGCTAAATTAATTAATGACCTCTTGGATTTAACCAAAATAGAATCAGAGAAACTTAAAATGGAACTAAGGCCATGTGTAATTAGACCTGTAGTTGAAAGGGTTGTTTCCGGGGTAAATAAACAGGCAAAAGATAGCTCGATTACGATTAAAATGGATATTCCTCGCGAGCTACCGAATATTTTAGCTGATGAGGTTAGAATTGCTCAGGTTTTGTTGAATCTGATAGATAATGCTATCAAATATAATAAAGAAAAAGGTCTTGTTATTATATCAGCTAAAGAGAAAGATGGATTTATTCAGATAGATGTTTCTGATACTGGTGTTGGTATTCCGGAAGAAGATTTACCCCGGCTCTTTGAACGGTTCTATCGTGTAGATAAAGCTCGTTCTCGGGAATTGGGTGGAACAGGCCTGGGGCTTTCAATTGTTAAACATATTATTCAGGAACATCAGGGAGAAATTTCAGTTCAGAGTGTATTAGGACAAGGCTCCACTTTTAGTTTTACCATTCCAAAGGTTTAAAAAGCCTCAGATATTGTAAATTTCTCGATTTAATAATTCACAAAAAATTCACTTGTTTGTAATTTTTTCTTCACATCTATAATCTATACTTTGTCCAAAGAAAATGAAGATTATTTTTTGGCTAATAATGTTAATCTGTTTTGGCTTGATGGGATTTCTCTATTATTGTTTATGCAAAAAGACTTCAGATGAAGTATCGGGTATATTGAGAAATGAGAAAAAACAAAAAACGAAAAGGAGGTGATGTAATATGCACAAGATATCATGTCTATCCAAAGATTTTTTAGCTGCTCATCTTCGTTCTCAGCTTGATGTTTTAAAGGATGTATTAAGCAATATTGAGAGTTCGGAGAAAATGTACGTTGAAGATAGCTATGTTGTTGAGTCTTTACAGCGGGTAGAGGTAAGCTTACGCAGCTTAAGAAAATTTTTGAATAATTAAAAAAGGAGATTTAGGAATGAGAATAACTTTTTTTGTGAAAAACTATAGTGGGCTAAAAGAAGGAGGAAAAGATGAGTAAGATAGGTAAACTTTTTTTTATTCTGAGTTGTTTGCTCGGTTCGGTGCTGATATCAACTACAGTGTTTGGAAGTGAAATTGACATTTTAGTAACTAAGTTGGTTGAAAAAGGTGTTTTAACACCAGTTGAAGCGCAAATAATCCTGGATGAGACTAAACAGGAAGTTGCTAAAGAAATAGCTCAGGGTAAATCTTATGCGGTTCCTGGATGGGTCCAAAATACCAAACTAAAAGGTGATTTAAGGTTGCGTTATCAGTGCGATGATAAGAATAAAGATTCTGTGTCTGGTCGCAACAGGGGAAGAGTAAGATTTAGGCTTGGTATGGAATCAAAAATTGCTGATTCTTTTAAAATAGCTGCAGGGCTTGCATCCGGAAGCACAGATCCGCGTTCGACCAATCAGACATTTCAGGATACATTTTCTACCAAGGGTATAAATTTAGATTATGCTTATGCCCAATATACTGCAGCACCATGGTTAACGCTTTTTGGCGGTAAAATGAAAAGAAAATCTATTCTCTGGGAACCTACGGATCTTTTATGGGATGGAGATATAAATCCTGAAGGAGCAGCAATACTGTTATCTAAAGGGATGGATGATGTTGACTTTTTCATGAATTCAGGATTCTTTGTGCTTGATGAATCAAGCAGTAAATCTAACGAGCCCTGGATGGCATACTTACAGTCTGGGATAAACTGGCAACTTAGCGAATTAACAAACTTAAAAGCAGCTGTTACAGGGTATTTAGTTAATACCAAAGGTTATGATATGGATAACTCTGCTAATACTAATACCTTAACAGGAGCGAATCATAGCTATGATTATGATGCCCTAAGTCCTGCTGTTGAGTTAGGAATAAAAGAGCCTTTTGCGGGGTTAGTTCCTTACTGTGCTCTTTTTGGTGAGTATGTAAATGCTTTTGACCCTAACAGTGACAATGATGGTTATGCTTTAGGTTTTAAGTTCGGAGACAAAAAAGTTAAAAAGCCCGGACAATGGCAGTTCAAGTATGTATATAGATGTTTGGAGAGAGATGCTTGGTTTGATGGTTTTCCTGATTCTGATGCTTATGATGGCGACACCAATGTGGAAGGGCATGAAGCAGCTTTTACGTATGGTTTGAGAAAAAATGTTACTTTAGGCCTTGACTACTACTATATGAAGCCTATAAAAACTTTATCCGGTGTTTCTGATCACAGTCTCGGTTCGGCTAATAATCAGCAACTTTTGCAGGCTGTTTTAGTTTTGAAGTTTTAAGATGTTGCTAAAAATTTACATCAATGTCACATAATTGCCACAAAATGAAGTTAAAATTTAAATTGAAAAAAAGGAGGTAAGATAATGAAGTGTTATTTAAGAATGTTATTAATCGGTATTAGCTTGTTGTT
>CAZLTA010000184.1:304-3232 GCA_964562345.1 uncultured Planctomycetia bacterium | reverse complement strand
GATTATTTTGGATTTTACTCCAGCAAGAGGAGAAACTGTTTATTGCCCTCAATGCGGGAGCAGCTCTGAAGTAATCCGTACCGACCCTATAGCTCTTTTGGAGATTGAAGAAGACGAAGATTTTCCCCGGGAAGAGAATAAAGGTTTGGTTTAGAATAAGCCTCATGAAAATAAAATGAAAAGATTAATCCCCAGGCTGGAACAGAGATTTGAGCTGCGCCTTAAACTACTTCCTCAATTCTGGCAGCTTCTCCATATGCTCCAGCTTCCCATAACCCAGCTTAAAGAAAAACTGGAGCAGGAGTTTGAAGAAAACCCATTATTAGAACTTGAGCCAGAAGACACCGAACCCCCTATTCCGGATGAAGAACAATTTGAATCTGAGGAAGATAATATCTGGGAGGGAAGAAAAGAAAAATTCACCTCATATGATGAGCAAAAAAAGACTTATTTAGAAAGCCTGGTTACAAAACCGGAAACACTTCAGGAGCATCTTATAAAACAGCTGCATCTTCAAAACTTAGACGCAAATTCATTTTTAATAGCAGAAGAAATAATCGGCGGCATTGACGACAACGGTTATTTAAAAACAGACTTGAATGAAATCGCAAATAAATTTAAACTGCCCTTCAAAAAAGCGGAAAAAATCTTAAAAATCATCCAGCAATTTGACCCTGCCGGAGTCGGAGCAAGAGATTTAAGAGAATGCCTGATCATCCAGCTGAATGAAAAAAAACTGGAAGATAAAATATTTAAACAAATTATAGAGATATTCCTTAAAGAGCTCGCAAATCACGAATACGAAAAGATAGAAAAAGTTTTAAAAATTTCGGATCAAAAAATGGCTAAATTTCTGGAGATTTTGAAGACTCTGGACCCAAAGCCGGGGATAAATTACACCCGGATATTCCCCGACTATGCTATTCCGGAATTGTTTCTTGAAATGGGCCCTGAAGGCGCCTATACTTTAAAAATTAATGAAAAAGATATTCCGAAAATAAGAATCAACAAACAGTATTTAAAGATTCTTAAGGACCCTGCAACCCCGGCCGATACAAAAAAATATCTCCGGGAGAAAATGAAATCCAGCAAAGAACTTATTCAGGCCCTGGAACAAAGAAACAGCACCATTCTTAAAATTGCCAATTTTATAACTGAATACCAAAAAGATTTCTTTACCCATGGTAAATCAGGGCTTAACCCCCTGACACTGCGCCGCGTATCCGAAGCAACAGGATTAGACGAATCCACAATATCACGTGCCGTAAACGGTAAATATATAGAAACACCCCAGGGAGTGGTAGAACTCCGGGCTTTTTTTTCCAGCCAGGTAAAAGGCATATCCAGCAAAGTAATAAAGGAAAAGATAAAAGATATTCTGGCCGATGAAAATTCGAAAAAACCGCTAAGTGACAATAAAATCGCTGAGTTATTAAAAAAACAGGACATAGGCGTAGCCCGCCGGACAGTAGCAAAATACAGAGAAGAGATGAAAATTTTACCAACAAAACTAAGGAGGAAATAAATATGGAAGAATTTATAAATCCATTCCCGGAAATTATAGGCAATAACGAAAAAATGAAAGAAGTCTTTAAAGTTATGCAGAAAATTGTCAACACCAACAGCACAATTTTAATCAAAGGGGAAACAGGGACCGGGAAGGAATTGATTGCTAAAGCACTGCATTACCACAGCAAAAGGAGGAACGCACCATTTATTGCCGTAAACTGCTCTGCTCTAACAGAAACGCTTTTGGAATCAGAGCTTTTCGGCCATATCAAAGGCTCTTTTACCGGAGCAGTGGGTGAGAAAAAAGGTTTATTTGAGGCGGCTGACAAAGGAACTTTTTTCTTAGATGAAGTCAGCGAAATATCTCCTGGCCTGCAGGCAAAGCTTCTCAGAGTCCTGCAGGAAGGAACAATCAAGCGGGTCGGCTCAACACAGGATATAAAAATAGATGTCAAAATTACTGCCGCTACAAACAGAGTCCTGGAGAAAGAAGTTGAACGCGGAACTTTCAGAAGAGATTTGTTTTATAGATTATGTGTAATAGAAATAGATATCCCTCCTTTGAGAGAGAAAAAAGATGATATTCCTATATTGGCAGAACATTTTTTAAATATCTATACCCAGAAAAACGACAAGGAAAAAACCGTCAAAGGGATAACCCCGGATGCAATAAAATATCTTCTGGAATACGACTGGCCCGGCAATATAAGGGAACTTGAACATGAAATCGAACGGGCAATAATTTTAACAGAAGGGCCTCATATTCTACCCGCAGACTTATCTGAAAAAATCAGGACCGGCGGAATAAATTTAAAACTTGAAGAAGTAAAAGACAAGACGTTAAAAGGCGTTGTTGAAATATATGAACGGCGGATTTTAACAGAGATTTTACACGAACTCAAATGGAATAAATCCAAAGTTGCAGGGCTTCTGGGCATATCGCGCCAGGCTTTAAATAAAAAGATAGAAAAATACGATCTTGATAGAAGAAGCAGAGGAAAATAATAAACTCTTCAGGATTAATTCAGATTTTTTCTGACTAAATGTGAAAGCTCAACTCTGGCTTCAGCCGGCACGTTATCAAACTCAACACCTGTTTCGTACATATTGGTATGCGCATCGCGCGAGGACCAGACAACTTTAACCGTAGCTTTCATACCGCTGACATCGTTTAAATTAAGATTGATTACAAGCTTGCTGTTTTTGGGCAGGAACTTATCAGAGTTAAACTTTATTCCGCCTTCGCTTACATCCTGGGTTTCAGAATCTACGGGCGAGGAACTAAACTCTCCGACTTCGCGAAATCTTATCGGAAGGCGGGCGTCTACTCTGGGCCACCTTCTTCTTTCTGCACCGTTATAAATCACTTCTCCCACCCCTTTTTTCTAACTGATAATTTGCTTAACATTGCCTTTTATC
>CAZLTA010000184.1:0-294 GCA_964562345.1 uncultured Planctomycetia bacterium | reverse complement strand
ATAGCACAAACAGATACCGATGTCAAACCTTCCCCCACAATTTTTATAGGATTTAGTTTTCATCTTCTGAGTCTTCTGAATCTGTTGGCGTCTTAAAACTTAAACTCCAAATCCTTTCTTTAAAACCAAATGTTAAAACAATATCTTTTCTCTTTAATTGATATTCGATAATACCATCTGAATCTACTTTTAAAATCCCGCCTCCGACTGGCATCCGGGTTCTGAAATCAAACCTATTCGAATCCAATTCAAAAGATATCTTTGCTCCTTTATATCCGAACTCATCAAGCGGAA
>CAZLTA010000183.1:0-3233 GCA_964562345.1 uncultured Planctomycetia bacterium | reverse complement strand
GTTGAATAATGTTTGAAGCAGGTGTACGGCAGGAATAAATTACATGCTACCAATAACACCAATATATTCTTCAACTGTTCACCCCCTTTGTCCCAGTTGTGGACAATATATCAAAAATGAAATAAGAAAGCAATCAAATTTTATAACCGCAGGTTAGAGGCATTCTCCTGTCTTTACCGAATGCTTTGGGGCTGATTCGTATCCCGGGCGGGGCCTGGCGGCGTTTATATTCATTATCATCAATCATCCTGATAATACGCCTGACTAATTTTTTGTTGTAGCCTGATTTAACAATATCGTCAAAACTGATATCTTTTTCTATATAACGGAGAATAATTTCATCCAGCACTTTATATTCCGGAAGAGTATCCCGGTCTTTCTGATTCGGCCTGAGTTCAGCCGAAGGAGGTTTACTTAATATGTTTTTGGGAATGAAAAGGTTACCGGCGATTTTATTTCGCCAGGCCGCCAATTTATACGCTAAAGTTTTGGTAACATCTTTTATCACAGCAAAACCACCAGCCATATCTCCGTAAAGCGTACAATAACCGGTTGAGGCTTCTGATTTATTGCCTGTTGTAAGAACCAGATAGCCGAATTTATTGGAAAGCGCCATTAAAATATTTCCGCGGATGCGAGCCTGTATGTTCTCCTCGGTTTTATCAAACGGCAGTTTATTAAATACAACTTTAAAAGTTTGAAGATAGCTTTTGTATATATCTGTAATCGGAATCTTTATCAATTTGATACCTAAATTACGGGCTAATAATTCAGCATCTATAAACGATGCCCTGGAAGAATACATAGAAGGCATAGCAACTCCGAGCATATTCTCACACCCTAAAGCATCTGCTGCTATAACAGCGGTAAGCGAGGAATCTATCCCCCCGCTCAAACCAATAACAACTTTTTTAAAACCGTTCTTTTTAACATAATCCTTAGTCCCCAGTAAAAGCGCAGAATACACCTCCTCCGTTTCATCCAGCAATTTATGCTTGTTTATCTTAACCGGAGGCCTTTTTTCATTATCTTTCAACTTAATTCTTATCTGTTTTACATGTTTAGCCAGAGGCTTTCTTTTGGTTTTTTCAAAAGCGGCATCATAAACAATTAAATCTTCCGCAAACTGGCTGGCTATAGTTTTAACCCTGCCGGAACTAACCGCCATACTGGCACCGTCAAAGACAAGTTCATCCTGGCCGCCGATAAGATTGGCATAAACTATATCAAACCTGTATTTCTTGGATATATTCTGCAGTAATTTTATCCGCTGATTAATCTTGCCTATATGATAAGGAGACGCAGAAATATTGACGATTAAATCGGCATTTGCCAGCGATTTCAAAATGTAAGGACTGTCTTCAACCCAGACATCCTCACATATGGTGATTCCTAATTTAATATCATTTATGCAAACTGCCAAAGGGTTATCGCCTGATGTAAAATACCTCTTTTCGTCAAAAACACCGTAATTCGGCAGTTTAATTTTCCTGTAATTTACAGCTATCTTATTCTTATGAATTATTGCAGCTGCATTATATACTCTGTTTCTGTATTCTTCCACATATCCCAGAATCAAAACCCCGGAAAATCTGCTTTCTTTAACAATCTCCTTCAAACAATTTTTACAATCTTTTATAAAATGCGGCTTGAGAAGCAAATCTTCGGGAGGATAACCGGTAATTGCAAGCTCAGGGAACGCAATAATATCAGGGGTATAATTATTTGCCTTTTTTATAAAAGCCAGAATCTTTTTCTTATTGCCTTTTAAATCGCCGACAACAGGGTTTATCTGTGCAATTGCAAACCGTAATGTTTTCATAAATAACCTTATCCTCTTAATTCAAGTTAAAACGTATCTGTCAAAATTCTGAAAACATCTTCCGCATCAGCCTTAATGCCGAAATGCTCCAGGCAGCAAATTTCATCAGAACTCATTCCGCAGGGTGAAATCTTGTCAAAACCTTGGTGGATTCTACTGTCTATATTAATACTCAGCCCGTGATATGCAACCCATTGTTTAACTGCAATGCCGATTGATGCGATTTTTTTATCACCTATCCAAACACCGCGGCCATTTACATTCCTTCTAATATTCTGCTCCTTAACTCCCATACTTTTCAGCGTATCTGCAGTAACCTCCTCCAATAAATCCAAAAATCCCTTGATTCCAAGGTTTTTAATATTCCAGATAAAATAAACCACCAGCTGGCCCGGGCCGTGGTAGGTAACTCTGCCTCCTCTTTCAATAAAATAAACAGGCAGCCCTTTATCTTCTAAAATTTCGGACCCCTTCCCCATTCTGCCGACTGTAATGCAGGGTCTATGCACCAACCCCAGAGTAATATCAGAACAGGCGCCCTGAATCCTTTCCGCAAGCAATTCTTTCTGCAGCCGATAAGCATCCTCGAAAGTTATCAGATTTAAAAACCGCGTCTTTTCATCAGGCAAAGTTAATTGGGGTATCATTTAAGATTTCTATAGCCTCCTGAATTGCTTCCGATAATGTGGGATGGGGATGAACTACTTCTGCAAGCTCTGTATAAAGTATTTTAAATTTAACTGCCAGAGTCAACTCGGATATTAACTCCGTAACAAACGGGCCCACCAGTTGAGCTCCTAAAAACACTTTTGTATCGGAATCGGCAACCAATTTAACAAATCCCTCTGTTTGAGAAATTGCACGCGCTTTACCCGACGCTGTAAATGGAAACTTTGCTGTTTTTATATTTCTTCCGCTGTTTTTTGCTTCCTCCTCATTCAACCCTACAACTGCAATTTCAGGGGATGTATAAATGCACATCGGGATACTGCTGTAATCCGCCGATATCTCATTACCTAAGATATTATTAACGGCAACCTTTGCTTCATAAGAAGCACTATGAGCAAGCATAAAACCGCCTTTAACATCGCCTATTGCATAGATGTTTTTAACACTGGTCTGCATTCTATTATTAACTTTTACAAACCCCAGCTCGGTATCAAGAGCCACATCCCGCCAGAGGCCGCTTGTATTTGGTTTACGGGATACCGCAATCAAAATTTTTTCACAGTTTAAAACCGTACCGTTTTCTAAAACAACGTTCAACGAATCAGCCTCTTTTTTTATTTCTCTGACCTTAATTGAAGTATAAATATCAATGCCTGTCTTTTTTAAAGCGGCTTCCAGTGTTTTCGAGACTCCTATATCCTCTTTGGGTAAAATTCTATCCATTGCCTCGACCAGATAAACC
>CAZLTA010000182.1:0-3237 GCA_964562345.1 uncultured Planctomycetia bacterium | reverse complement strand
GCTGACCTGAACCATTCTGGATTTATTCTTATGCCAAATCTCACTGGGCGCAATATCAAATTTGAGCTCCGCGATTTGTTTCAAAGGAATCTGTATTCCCTTTCTGTTTACAAAAGTCAGATTCTTTAAATCCTTGAAACTATCCCGGCTTTCTTCTTTCAGCCTCACGACTATTTCTACTTCCTTGGTTGCTGTATGGAAAAAACTGGCGCGCAAACCCCGTATTTTGCCATGCAGCTGATAAGCAACGTCCTGAATGGTAAGCCCGTAAGTACTTGCTTTATCTTGATCTACCAGAACACGGATTTCAGGCCTGCCCTCTCTCATTCTTATTTTCTGGTCGGTAATACCTTTAACCGTACTTAATTTCTGTGCTATACCCATGGCAAGCTGTTTCAAAACGTCATATTCAAAACCATTGATATCTATAAAAATTTCGCTGCTTCCCACCTCCTGGGGAAGCTCGAAATAAACAAAAGCGTCATACTGTTTTTCTATTCCATCCATCCTGGGCCGCAGGTCTTCTATAATATCATTGGTCATCCGGCGTCTCTGAGAAAGAGGCTTTAGCTTTACATATATTTTCGAAGACCACCTTTCGATACGAGAGGAAACAGTCCTTATTTCAGAAACCTCTTTTAAAATGCGTTCTGCCACTGCAACTGCTTTATCAGACATATCAAGCCTGGCACCAGTAGGCAGCTCTACATGGACCGTAAACTTATTAAGCTCGGTTATCCCGATAAACTCCATTCCTATCTTATCCTTCAACGGCAGTATAATTAAAAATATTGCTATCATAAACAACAGCATTTGATATCTCCATCGTAAAAATCCGCTTAAAAATTTCCTGTAAACCCTTCTGCTTTTTATCACGCTGTCTTTTTTCCTGTTGAGAAACGGAAGACCTCTGCCGAACTCTAACATAGACGCAGATAAAGGCACCAGGGTAAGTGCGATAAACAAAGAAGCCAGCAAAGAATACACAACAGTCCAGGCCATACCGCTGTAAAGAATTTTTATCTGTTTGCCTACAAACAGAATCGGCAAAAATGCAACCACAGAAGTTATGGTAGACGCTGCAATAGCAAGGCTGACCTCCTGAGCCCCGTTTAAAGCGGCTACATACCTGCTCGCACCAGCTTCTTTCTTTTTAAATATATTCTCCAGGACGACTATCGAGGAATCCACCAGCATTCCTATTCCCAAAGCCAGGCCTGATAAAGTCATAACATTTAAAGTCAGTCCTTGTAAAAACATGATTGTAAAAGTTGCCATGACGGAAAGAGGGATGGAAAGCGCAATGATAAAAGTCGGCGGCACATCGTGTAAAAACAGCAGCAGGATTATTACTGCCAGTGCACCGCCAAAAATCAATGATTTCCGCACTGTATCTATGGCTTCCTGAACATATTCTGCCTGTTGGAAAGTAGGCCTGATAATTACATCCTGAGGTATAACATCTTTTATCCTTTTAAGCTCCGCCATTACCAGCTTATTAACCCCGATGGTATTGGCCGTGGATTCTTTTTGGATGTAAATCGAAACAACAGGCCGGGCATCTACCCGGGCTAAATCTATCGGATCTAAAAATGAATCCTTGATGTCGGCAATATCTTTGAGCTGTATAACAGAACCCTGGGGGCTAAAACCCACACCGATTTCTTTAATATCTTCTACTGTTTCAAATTGTCCCAATAATCTGATTAAATCCTTGATTCTTTTCTTTTCCAAATCGCCTACTAGAATATCCAGATTATTAGCTCCGACAGTATCAATCAACTGTCCCAAAGATATATTGTAAGCTCTTAAAACTGTTTCATCCATTTCCACCAGAATTTTCCGTTCCCTGCCTCCTGCCACCTCAATATTTGCCACACCTGCTACCCTCTGAAGCCTGGATTTAACTTTTTCGTCAACAATTCTGCGCAGCATTTCAGGAGTATATTTCTCGCCGGTAACCGCAAGGATAACCATTGGGACATCCGTTTGCTGATAACGGGCAATAACAGGTTTTTCAATTTCTTTGGGCAATTTATCCTTAACCCGGCTGAATTTTTCTCTTACCTCCAGAGAAGCAAAATCCATATTTGTACCCGGCTCGAATCTTAAAATCACCCGTGATTCACCCTCTTCAGATATCGCGATTAACTCTTTCAGCTTGCTAACATCGCTCACAGCTTCTTCAACCGGCTTGGTAACCAGCCGCTCAACGTCCGGAGAAGGTATTCCACCTCTGATTCTTATAATAATACTGATAGTGTCATAGCTGTAATTAGGCATCAGCTCAACCGGCAGCTGGGTTAAAGAAATATATCCTATCAGAATAATGCCTAAAAAAACCATTGCCATTGACACCGGCCGTTTAATCGCAATACTTGCTAATCCCATATGTTATTTTCTAAGTTTATACCACCTGCCCGGACCATGCGGACCTTGAGCAGCTATTATTCCTTTATCTACCAGACTCTTAAGGTCCCGTGCTACCGTGGCAATTGAAATTTTAAAAATACTCAAACATTGCCGGCGTGTAATTCTGCCGTGTTCCTTTATGTATAGCAGAATTTCTTGCTGTCTTTCGTTTAACTCCGGAAACTCCTGGGGCAATTTTTCCTCTGTTTCAGGAACAGGTAATTCGATTTTTTCTTCCTCTATTTCCTTTATTTCCTTAACAGCTTCGATTTGTTCTTTCTCTTTACCAGGAACCGGCTCTTTTTCGATCATTTTGACCGCAACTATATATAATGCCGGCACAACAAACAACGTAAGCAAAGTTGAGGAAGACAGCCCGCCAATAACAGCAATCGCCATCGGAGCTCTCAATTCCGCCCCTTCACTTAACCCCAGTGCTAAAGGAATCAATCCTAAAGTCGTAGTAAGTGCGGTCATCAATATCGGCCTTAACCTGTTCTGACAGGCTTCTATTGCTGCATCATACGGTTTCACGCCTTCTGCTCTCAATCCATTAATCCTGTCTATCAAAACAATACCGTTATTGACAACTATGCCTCCCAAAATTATCATTCCCAGAAAAACCACAACATTTAAAGTAGTACCTGTAAGCAGAAGGGCGAAACTTATTCCGATTAACGAAAGCGGGACCGAAAACATTATCACAAAAGGCTGCCAGAGAGATTCAAACTGCGCCGCCATAATCATATATACCAGAACAATAGACAGTATCAGAGCAAATATTAAGTTTTTAAAAGACTCTGCCATTTCTTTTTTCTCCCCGCT
>CAZLTA010000181.1:0-3241 GCA_964562345.1 uncultured Planctomycetia bacterium | reverse complement strand
CTAATTCTTTAGAATCATATGGTTTCCGCATAAAGACAGATATTCCTGCCTGCATGCATTCCTCTAAAATATTGGGCGTTCCCATTGCAGTAACAGCAATAATCGGAATGTCTTTTGTCCGCTCGTCCTTCTTTAATTCCTTAGCCGCATCCAATCCGTTCATATCAGGAAGGAGCATGTCCAATAGAATCAAATCCGGCTTTTCTTCCCGGGCAATAACAATCCCTTCCTGAGCATCTCCGGCTGATAAAACGCTGAAGTTATTAGCCTCAAGCCGTAGCTTCACCATTTTGACCTGATCCGGCTCATCCTCAATTATAAGTATTTTTGCCATAATAGTTCTCCTTCAACAATATCCATTATAAAATTAATTTGGGTATAGTAAAGATAAATTTCGTTCCTTTCTCCAATTCGCTCTCCACCCATATTCTCCCTCCATGCATCTCAACTATCTCTTTCGCAATAGATAACCCAAGCCCTGTTCCTTTAATTCCAGGCCCGGGAATTCGGCCGATTTGCTGAAATTTATCAAATACCTTTCCCAAACTATCTTTTGAGATACCTATACCTGTATCGGAAACGGCACATTCAACTTCACTCTCCTTATTTTTAATAGAAATTTTTATATACCCCTGTTTTGTAAATTTAAGAGCATTATCCACTAAATTGGTAAAAACCTGTATTATTTTATCTACATCCAGAAAAACTTTTATCGGCTCCTGAGGATATTCTGTTTTAAGAATTAAACCTTTGTCTTCAACAGAACGCTTAAAAACAGTTACTACTTCTTGAATTAAACTGGAAACTTCAATACTTTCTTTCTCCAACTCTACTTTCCTGGCCTCGATTTTGGAAATATCAAGCAAATCGTTGATAATCTTTGCTAACCTGTTTACATTATCTTTAGCTGTTGTAAGTATGTCAAACTGCTCTTTATTGATATCACCAGGAATCTTATCCAGAACAAGGCTTATTCCCTCTTTGATAATTGAAAGAGGCGTACGCAGTTCATGGGAGATTGTACTGATAAATTCACTTTTGAGATTTTCTATTTCCTTACGCTCTGAAATGTCCAAAAATCTTTCAACAATATATTTCCGGTCTGCTATCATTATTATATTTGCTGTCTTTAGAATTGGAATGACTTTACCGCTGGATTTTAATAAAGTATATTCTGATTTATCTGCAGTCTGTTCAAAATCCGTGATAGGACATTTGCCTATTTTATTAAGACAGACAAATTGATGACAAACTTTACCAATAATTTCCTCCTTGGGAGCATCAATCATCTGTACTGCTAAAGTATTCGCTTCAACAATTTTATGCGTCTGTGCATCGACAAGTACAACTCCGGTTAATATCGAATCTAATATAACATCTAATTTTATTTTACTTTCTCTCAACCCCTCTTCTATCATAGCCATTCGCCTTCCATCTTATCATTCCAGCTTGTTTATAATCTCATCCGCATTCCCAACCTCTCCCGGATAGACTACTACAATGTCTTTTATGTGTATTTCTCCTGCCTCATCAGCAGTTTTTCTTAAATTTTCTTTTATTCTTGCTAACACCATAAACGCGCTTTGTTTATCAGTCTCCGGCAAAATCATATAGATACCTTCTCCGGTTTTTAAAACCAAATCTGTTTTCCTTCTTAAAGTATCTTTGACAACCATCTCTAATTTTGAAAGTATTGTATCTTTGCGAGCCTGCTCTTCTTTAGTCTGGATTTTGAGCGCAACAACTGAAAAATGGCCTTTCTTCTTCCTGGCTTTGTTTATTTCACGGGAAATATATTCTTTAAAAATATCACTGCAGCTTAGTTTAGGAAGGCTGAAATAAAATTTCGTTCCCTTATTCAATTCGCTTTCTACCCAGATATTGCCTTTATGTTCATCTATTATACCTTTAGTAATAGCAAGGCCTAACCCGGTTCCTTTCTGCTGATATGTTTTTTTGCCAAACTGGCTGTATTTATCAAAAAGGCGCGGGATATCTTCTTTAGCTATGCCCTGCCCCGTATCCTGGACGGATAATATAACTTTATCTTCCTCATCTTTTAAAATGATATCTATCTCACCCTGCGGAAGAGTAAATTTAATGGCATTGGAAATCAGATTGACAAAAACCCGTTCTATCTTTTCTCTATCGCAGAAAACAGTTTTTTCATCCAAACCTTTATAACTAATATTGATTTGATTTTTTTCCGCAAGCTGTTTGAAATCAGCTGCTATGCTTTTAATCAATTCCGACAGGTCAACCAGCTCTTTATATAAAGTCAGCCTCCCGGCTTCAATTTTTGAGATATCAAGCAGGGAATTGATAAGGCCTGTGAGCCTGCGAATGTTTTTCTCGGCTATATTTAAAATATCCTGTTTATCCTCGGCCAATTTACCTGACATCTCATCCATGAAAAAGGAAATGCCCTCTTTAATTACTGTAACCGGGGCTTTTATCTCATGAGCAGCAAAAGAGATAAAATCAGATTTTAACTGGTCTAGTTTTTTAAATTCTTTGTTCTGCTGCTGGAGCTCTTTATAAACAGCAGACAGTTCGTCATATGCTTCCTTAAGTTTTTGTTCCTGAGCTTTGCGGCTGCTGATATCCCGAATTATTCCGATACTGCCGATGAATTTATTATCCTTACCGTCTACGCCCATTAACCACTTCCCCGTTGAATGCAGTTCGGCAAAAATAAAATCATCGTCGGAAACTCTTTTTCTGGAAAGCAGCCTTACTTCAAGATATTTTGTCATGCGATTAGCTGTCCTTCTTTCATCAAAAAGCTTGGGAGAACATTCATCGCCTGTCACCTTGCCCTGGAAACGGGGTAAAACAATCTCCCTGCTTACAGATTCTATATCATCAGGATGGATTATGGTTTTAAAATGTTTGCCAATTAGTTCTTCAGGCTTATATCCCAGCTGCTCTACAGAATTGCTGAGAAAGGTGAAATGCCCGTCAACATCCACCTCATAAACAATATCGTGGATTGACTGAATACGGGATTTATAACTCTGCTCGCTTTTTTCCAGTTCTCTGAGGAGGGCTTTTAAACCGTCTAATTCCCCTGTAATTTCACTCCTGTCTTTATCTTCTGCTTCCAAATATCACCTCTTGAATTTAACAATTACTTAAGCGTGATTATACTCCTTTTTAATTCCTGCGTAAATCAAGTTTTAGGCAGAAATGTATTATCCCGCTTATTTCATAAGATACACAAAATAGCGATAATGCGGGC
>CAZLTA010000180.1:0-3246 GCA_964562345.1 uncultured Planctomycetia bacterium | reverse complement strand
TTCTTTCATCAATAATAGTATCCACTGACATTCTTCTGTGTTCCTGGTTGTTTGCCAAAAAGTGTTTGAGTGATGCGCCTACTCCCTGGCTTTGTACGCCTTTTATATGATATTCCGCCATTTGAGATGAAAGATATGGATCTTCAGAGAAATATTCGAAGTTCCTTCCGCATAATGGCGAACGTTTAATATTTGCGGAAGGCCCTAAAATAATTGAAACACCCTCAGCCTGACATTCTTCACCTAATGCAATGCCTACTTTTTCGATTAGTTTTCTATCCCATGAACAAGCTAATGTTGCCCCTGATGGAAAGCATATTGCGGGTATACTTTCTGAATGATCTCTTTCCTTAGCCTGTTTCCTAAGACCGTGGGGACCATCCGCCATCATTATTGAAGGTATCTCCAGTCTTTTCACACCTTTAGTATGCCAAGAATCCAACCCTGAACACATACTAGCTTTTTCTTTTAAAGTCATTTCACTAATGATTTTTTTAATATCTCTAATCATTTTTCCACCCCCTGTTTATTAAAGTTTTTATTTAAATAATCATACAGGTTTTTTACTTTTATCTTATTCGATACACATTTTACCCTTTTACTCATCGAAGGTACCAAAGTAAAAAAATTATCCGAAGGAATACATTCTTCTTCAGTAGCAATATGAACACCAAACGCCGGCCGTTTACATTGAAAGACCAGATTATCCCCTTCTCTAACGTAAGATAATTCTGGATCTATCAGGTGCATATTCTTAAAATCATTAAAGAGAAAATAATTATCGTATTCTTGCTCATCATATCGTACTGAGATGTATATCACCGTATCAGATAGAGTCTTCATGGGAATCTCATTTATATTAACGATACCAATTGTAGAAACAAAATCTTTCAAAATCCGAATTTCTGCATACTTCTTTCCCCAAATCCTTTTTCCTTCGGTATTCCAAATGGCCAGTGAAACATTTACCATCTTATCTTCGTATTGATCATTCACAACCATAACTCTGATAGCTTGTTCTAAAGGTTCGTAATGTACTACAGGTAAGATATCGGCATAAAATTTTTTAGTATAGTAATACAGAGCTTTTGGCCTTTTAAAATAATCTACACACGACCAACTGAAGACAGGCCAACTGTCATTATACTGCCAGTAGAGTGTACCCGCTGTTTTGTATTTTCTCGCTCTCCAGTGCTCTACCCCAAATTTTATGGCCTCTGCCTGATTAAGCTGAGAAAGATAGACAAATGTATCGAATTCCGTTATTACACCGAAGTGACTGTTAATAAAACGGAGTATCCTTTCTTGTCCTTCTACTTGTTTATTGTGGTTTAGTATAACGGGATGGAATATCTCTTGTTCCTCTTTTTTAGCAAAAAAGTTGATAGTCTTTGGATCGGGCGCAGCTTGGAAACCAAATTCACTTATAAATCTACCATTTTCATTTACGTAACTTTTATAATCTACCCAACCTGACCACACGTTCCATATATGACAATCATCGGAACTTGCAGAATTCGCTTTATCTCCACCATATGGACTCGAGGGCCAATAAGGTCTTGAAGGGTCTTCCTGAGCACATATCATCGGGAAATCATGCAGATACAATTTATTCCCCAGATATTCACCGTTAACTTTATGGGCCATCATAGGCCATTCATCAAAACCCCAATTGTTCTCATTATTTCCACACCACAAGACGATACTCGTGTGATAACGTAGTTTCCTAACTATTTCTCTTGCTTCTTTATTGCTCAAGTTTCTAAACCATTCGAGGTGGTCGGGATACTCTGCACAGGCGAACATAAAGTCCTGCCATACCATTATTCCTAATTTATCGCACAGTTTATAAAATTCTTCATCTTCGTAAATTCCTCCACCCCATATCCTTAGCATATTCATATTTGCTTCTTTTGCCATATAAAGAAGTTTTTCGTAATCTTCAGACTTTATCCAGGTCAAAATGTTATCAGCCGGTATCCAGTTAGCACCCTTTGCAAATACCCGTTTACCATTGATAGCGAATATGAAGGTCTCACCTTCGGCATCATGTTCTCTTAGCAATTCAACGGTTCTCAGACCTATCTTCTTCTCCTCACTGTAAACCAAATCATCTTTATACTTCAAATTGAATTTAAAGGTATACAGGTACTGTTCTCCAAGACCATTTGGAAACCATAATCGAATGTCTTTCAAAATAAATGCTCGGTCGAATTGAATTCCCTTTGCGCTATATTCTATGGGTAATTTCGAAAGAGTTTTATCATTGACTCTTACTTCTACTCTGTAGCTTTGCAGGTCATTCAGATCTATTGGTGAGGCGATACATCCTGATACCCTGATCAATCCTTCTTTATTATGCATTTCTTCCAGATATGCTGTACATCCTGTTAACCTTGCCTTATTATAAGATTCTATATACACAAGTCGCCAGATACCAGAAGTTACTACCCGTGCACCCCAATCCCAACCGTATGAATACTGGGCCTTTCTGATATACGGTCTCGCAGATTCCTCAGATGTAGAGCCCATCTTACCATATGTACGTTCCAGGGCTCTGGGTTCTTTTACGGGAGACTTTATATTCACTTTTAATATATTCTTACCCTTTTTAAGGATATCTTTGATATCAAATCTATATTCTAAAAACATATTATCTGTATTTCCGAGATATTTACCATTTAGATAGATATTCGAAAGCGTATCTATGCCTTCGAAAACCAGCTCTACATTCTCTTCTGCCGGTAAATTATCTAACTCGAATTCTTTGATATAGGTCCAGGACTTATTTTCGAGAACTCGCATATACTTTTCATTTAGACCTATATATGGATGCGGGACTAATTTTTGCAAGATAAGGTCTCCCTGTACAGTGCCAGGCACGTTCCCGGTAAATGTAAATTCACCTGCATCATCTTTTATCTGCCATTCTCCATTTAAAAATTCAATCAATTACACCATCTCCTTTATGTATTATTATATTATGATAAATCCCAGGCTTCACTCAGTTTTGGAACGTCTTCAAATAACTGTTTAGTATAAGCATGTTTTGGATTTATAACTATATCTTTGGTCTTCCCCCGATAAAACGGACAGTTAGTTAAGCGACCATGGTCATTTTTTCGTATTCCTCAGGGCTATTATACCCGAGAAAAGAATGTAATCTTTCTCTATTGTAAAATATTTCTATATATTCAAATATATCTCTTTTAGCTTCGATTCTCATTTCGTACTTTTTGAGATAAA
>CAZLTA010000179.1:0-3276 GCA_964562345.1 uncultured Planctomycetia bacterium | reverse complement strand
GCAGGATATATTGAGCAAAGGATAAAACCGTATTACTTATATAACGAGTTTTTTGAAAATGATATATATCCTTCTTATGATTCTGCTATTTTAGCCTGGAAAGAGAGTTATATTTTAGATGCTTATTTGGACTGTTATGAAAGTACACTAAATAAGGAGTGGTTGAATAAGTTTGAGATTAGAGCAAATTCGATTTTGAGTGCTGTTGAATCGACTGGTGGAAAATTAATTTCCTCCAGATACTCTACGAATATTATAAATAACGGAAGTTTTGAAAATGCAGAAGAATTTGGGGAAGGATTTGAAGTAATTGAGCATGAGAATCCATCTGTTTTTACTGATTGCTCTGGAAACGTTCTTATAGACTTTGGGACAAAGCTCTTAAAGTTTGAGGAAGATGGAACACTTATCAAGGATTTTAGTTCGGAAGGTGCTGGGCTGTATCGCTTGAGATTCTGGGTAAAAGGTATTAAGGATTCAAAAGTAAATATATTTTTGGATGGAAGTTGTTTAAGCCGGATTATTCATACGAGTGGCTATTGGGAAGTAATAGTAGTAGATCTTAATATTAAAACTGATCAAAATGAACATAGTATAGAAATTAATTGTCCCGAAGGAACCCTCATTGATTTAATGAGTATACAAAAATACAAAGAGCATTATGTCCATTATGGAATGTTCTTGAAAGTTTTATTAAGAGGGATTTTGTGCGGAGGATGGATAGATGAGAATAAAGTGAAAGGCTGGCTGAACGAAACGAATGCGACTTACTATAAACCAGAATTTGGATTTTACATTGGTCTTACTTATGAGGGAAAGAACTATACTTGTTTAAATGCGGCGGCTGTGATGGGGACCGCAAATATATATGCCTGGAAGGTCTTCAAAGAAGATAATTATAAAATTATTGCTGATAATATAGCAAAAGTTTTGAGAAATAGCCTGCGTGAAAGTAACGATACATATATATTTCCTTATAACGGTTATATTGAGAATGGTATGCTAGTTTCTGATTCTATTGAAGATATAGACCATGGAAATAAGGATGTAGAGTTTATGTTGCGTGCATTTGAGAACGGAATAGAATTTACAAGGGAAGATATGATTCTATTATCTAACACATTTATTTCCAACCTCTGGAATGGAGATATAGTGGAACCTTCTTTTAATAAGTTTGTTGATGGTAGTGGTGGTATTCATGAACAGCCCTGGGTATGCAATTGGATAAAACTTGCAAGATTCAATAGTGAAATTTTAAACATTTCCACAAAATATTATATAAACAATTGGGATTTAATCAAGTGTCTTGTTGATAAATATGGATTTAACCAGAGATTACTCCTAGGATTTACAAAGATACTAAAATGAGGCGATGTTTGAATCTTAGTCCTACTACTCCAGTGGTACATGTTACACCAGATATACCAACAACAATAGATGACTTGGCTATTCAAAAAAGATATCTGGAATAACCTTGAGAAGTTACTAAAGTTTGATAAAGCAAATGCTGTTGATTCGACGTTTTTTGTCGCAGTCGATAATGGGAAAGGGTTGAATTATGCTCTGAGGCAAGCAAGAAAGGCTATTGATTTAGTGAAAGAATATGAGTTCGATGTTGGAGTGCATGGTATTTGTTACGATAACTATGATGGCATAAAAGAAGAGTATAAGATGTTTAAAAGAATAAGCGGGTTGGAAAAATTCGCAATCAGGTAGAACACGCCAAAGGAAAAACTACTGAACTATTGAGGAAAGCAGAAAAACAGAGTAAAGAATACTTTGCAGTACTGTAGCATTTGGTATATATGGCTTATTGACTATTGTAAAAGTAAGGGATATGAATTCGTAAATTATAAGACTTTACTGAAGGAAAAAATGTAAAGTGTTTAGACAATTATTTCTTTGGTGTCTGAAAAATGAAATAATTCTCGTCGGGACAACTTCTACTTTTCAGACACGACCATTATTTCTATTCAAATTATATTTCGTTGTGTTTATAAGTGGCTATATGAAATTGGATAGGTATGATGTAGCTTATGAAAATCTGGCTTGTCGAAATCAGTGATTTTTTACCTGGATTAGATGGAGATAATCGATTATATCGATGCGGAATGCTTGCAAAGGCATTGATTACTTCTGGACATAATGTTATTTAGTGGTCGTCAACCTTTAACCACCAGATGAGATATCAGCGATTTAACTCATCTACAACAGTTGATATCCGAAAGAACTATCGCATACGTTTACTTTATGGCCCTGGCTATACGCATAACATATCAGGAGTTCCCCCAAAAATTAGGGCAAGAAGCATGCAACCCTAATCATATCTAATAGTTACATAAAAACACAAGTGGAAAAGCAAAAAATGGGGGTACTTTATTGCGAGAGCAAATAATAAAATTTTCGGGGGTACTTTCTACTGGACTTCCCAAAGTTGGGCGTCGATTCATAGCTGAGGCCGTTTATGGGATACAAGCACGTCGTTGTGTTCGTCTTACTGAGATAGCCCGTGCTCTTGGGGAAAAGATACCCCTTAGGAAAACAGAGTATAGACTTTCCCGTCAACTAGGGAGGAGCAGGCTTTACTCAAAGATAATCGACTCTGTACTGCAGATGGCAGCAGCATATATAAAAAAAGATAGTCTTCTTGTGATAGACCCGTCTGATATCCGGAAAAAATATGCAGAAAAGATGGAGCATCTGGCCAGGGTTCGTGATGGCAGTGAGGGCGAGATTGCCAATGGTTATTGGACATGTAATGTGATTGGAACCGAGATTGGGAAAACAAAGATAATACCGCTTTACACAAGGCTTTATTCTCAGGCAGGGCCTGATTTTCAAAGTGAAAACACTGAGATCTGCAAGGCTGTAGATAAAGTTTCCAGCTATACTCAAGGCCGTGGTATTTGGATTATGGACCGAGGCGGGGACAGAAGGTATATCATCCATTACTTTTTATCTGAGAAGTTGCGTTTTATTATCCGTTCAACCGGAGAGAGGCATATAATTTATCGAGGCAGAAAGACATCTATTATGGATATAGCAAGAACGTGTCCTTTGCCTTATGCAGAAAGAATCGTCAAAGAAGATAAAGGTAAAGAGAGATTACATTATCTGGAGTTTGGTTATCGTCCTGTCAAACTCCCAGAGAGAAAAGAGAAACTTTATTTAGTTGTGATCCGGGGATTTGGCCAGAAGCCGATGATGTTGCTTACAAATATTAAGCTGAAGAAAAGCCGCAAATCTTTATGGAAAGTTGTTGAATCGTATATGAGC
>CAZLTA010000178.1:0-3281 GCA_964562345.1 uncultured Planctomycetia bacterium | reverse complement strand
GATTTTCAAGTAAATTCGGAGACTGTTTTATGTCAAAATCGCTGATTGACTCGGAATCTGGTATCAGGGAAGCGTCTGGTATTATCTCGTTTTGTTATTCTAACTTATTCAATCGGCATAGCCTCAAAGATCTTCCTATAGATGCTTTTGTCATCAGTTAATATGCAACCATACTCTGATATAATCTTGCCTTCTTTAGTATCAATAAGAAATACATCTATAAGCGGAACACGCCCCTCAAAATAAGCTTCTGATTTTAAACCAGCAGCCGCTAAACCAGGCCTTTCTGTTCCCATTAAAAATAACAGAACTGTATCAACATCTAAACATTTAGCTATTTTAGAATATAATTCTTTATCTATCATTCTATATGCGACAAATTCATGAACAGACGTTAAATATTTATCATATAAATCGTTCTCTTTTAAAATTCTATACGAATCCTTAAAGCTTTTTGTCACCTTCCATTTTTTTGGTTCCATCTGATATTCATTTTCCATCTCTTGCGTATTAAAAAGGACTTCTTCTTCAAAGTAAACAATTGTATTTAATGGAAATTTGCCTAACATCGCTGGGGGCAAGACAGCTACTTTTCTCACAAGATTTTTGTGAGGAACGATATAGTCAAACTGCTTAACTCTTGTCATGTATTCTAAACATAAATTATCATCCTTAGCCTCGCTCTCGTTCCAATGCTTCTCAAGAGTATGCCAAGGAGTCCTATCTTTGCTACCTGCATATACAGTAGTAATAGATAAACACACTAGCAAGCTTGTGAAAACTATACTTCTCATCTTACTTCCTCCTCCATTAGTCTTGCTGGATTAAGGGGACACACTACTTAATTACAAAACCCCCTCTACCCCCGAACCAAATTTATAAGCACTCCTTGTCATAGCAAAATTTGTTACGGGGCAAGCGCCTCTCTATAGGCGCAATAGTCACAATCTTTACTCTTTACTGGTATATTACACTATTTAAACAGGCGTGAATGTTTTTAATAGTAATATAGGTATTTTAGCTTGAATTTAAGGGGTTTTCAAGGGAATTAAGGGTTTAGCTGTAAATAGATGGGTTTAAGGGTTAAACTGCTGCCTTACCTGTATCAGGAAGAACTAATGTATTATTTTTAACCTACCTGCTTGCCTGGCTTCCCACCAATAGCCTTTTGTAGAAGGACCAAAGCCCTTATATAGAACATCTCCAGAATTTTTATCTATTATTATTAAACCAGCGGAACCTACAATGTTGGGTTCTAATGTTGATATACCCCATGCTGGCTTATCATCTAATATTATATCAGATGTAATCCTAATATGTTCATAATCCCAACCATATTCCATGCATACCTTCTTTGCGATTTCTAATGCTTGCTCAGATGTAATAAATCTCTCTGTATCTGGCGTTTGCCACTCTTTGAAAGCATCAATAATTTTATCCTTGTCGGGATGCTCTTCTCTAAGGTTAATCATAAATGGACTATTTACTGTAACAGGCCAAGACATTTTACCGCCCAAGATAAAAAATAACATTTTCCCTGTAGCTTTTGCCTCATCTAATACACGCTTCTGTTCTGGAATGTCGGCATTCAATAAATAAATTGAGACAGTGCCTCCGTTTATCGTAACGCTGCAGCTAAGTTTAATGTCATGTGAACTAAACTCCAGATGGTAATTTGGATGCCAAGTCCTACCAGCCTCAAGCCCACAGTCTTTAAAATATTTTATCAAATCCTCTGTTGTTATAGTGTTTTCTGCTAGATTCAATTCCTCTTCTATCTTTGGCTCTTTTACAGCTTCTGTAATAGGAGCTTGAACTTTTTGACTTCTCACGGGCGTGTCGTACAAACCAGCTATTAAATCAGAGATTTTTAAGGAGCTTTTCTCAAGCTTTGCTACTTTAATTGCTGTACGTATTCTATTTATACTCAAAAACATTGTTACGCATAATAACATAACAACTAATACGAATACTAGCGGATTAACTCTTTTTATACTAAAATTTTCTTTACCCATTTCTACCTTCCATTTACCCTATATTCTACACCTATAAATCATACTTAACGCCTTTAGCGAATTAGCCTTAGGCTTTAAACTGCTGTTTTACTTTGGAGCGGGGAAGATATGCAATAAAATTAAGAGCTATCACAATGGATGTAACGCCAAACACTGTTGGGCGGTAAACAGCATTAGGGTTAAGAACTGTAAAGACAAAAGACATTATTGGTATAGCAAGAAAAAAAGAACTAAGATAAATGAGAGAAGCCCTTGCCCAACCTTTTCTTTTTATTAAAAATACTCCACATATTATCTCAAAAATCATTAAAAGAATGCTAAATAAAACCGAAAAAAATGTGACCAGATAAGAAAATGAATTCAGCCAATTTTGAAGATTATATAATTGCTTTTCGTTCATCGTAGACGCTAAGGGGGATTGCCCTAAGTTGAAATATGTAAACGCTCTCTTTGTTTCCAGAACATAAGTAAATTTGGGAACAGCATTAATTAATCCTATACATCCTATAAATATTGCCAATATTCCCAAAAAACATATACCAACTGTCCACTTCTTCTCCATCTCTTCTCCTTTTGAATTTCGCCCCAGGGTTCCCCCTTCGACTTGGTTCGACTCCGCTCACCACAGGGCGCTCAGGATAAACATTCCCCTTGCGGTAAAACAAACTCTAAAACAAAAAACAAAACAACAACTAACACCATAATATTATACTACAAAACTCTCATCCTTTTAAATAGAATCCAAATCCTTAATAGCTTTAAAGAGAACACTACTACTTATACCAAAGCGTCTAGAGAGTTCTGCAATAGCTATATTATATAGATATAGTGTATTTAGGGTATTTTAGCTTGAATTTAAGGGGTTTTCAAGGGAATTAAGGAGTTCCCCATAAACAGCTGACTTTAAGGGTTGAACTGCTCCTTTACTTTGGGGCGGGTAAGAAAAAATATAACGCTTAAACATACTATCAAGATAAAAAGAGACATTATGATAGAAAAGAGGTCTATCGCTGAGGCAATATATGCATCAACTGTTCCATAGATTGAGAGTAAAAGGATACCCAAGCTCATCACCAACACAAGAACTCGTGCCCACGACTGCAATGCCAATATCCCTATTGTTGAAAGTAGAAAAAGTAGTGGACTTGCGGTAAACAGTATACGCATAACTATATCAATAATCCCATTAAGAATAGTCACAGGATAGGAGCTAGCCGAGTCAATCAGCGATTTTGACATAAAACAGTCTCCGAATTTACTTGAAAA
>CAZLTA010000177.1:0-3293 GCA_964562345.1 uncultured Planctomycetia bacterium | reverse complement strand
AAATCCTACGGGTTCGTTTAAAGACAGAGGGATGACTGTTGCTGTTTCTAAAGCTCTGGAAGCCGGCTCGCATGCTGTGATATGTGCTTCAACCGGAAATACTTCTGCTTCAGCTGCAGCATACTCTGCACGGGCAGGAATGAAATGTGTAGTATTGATTCCTAAAGGTGCGGTTGCAAAGGGTAAGCTTTCTCAGGCTCTTTCTCACGGTGCACAAGTCATTGCAGTGGACGGTAATTTTGACGATTGTTTTGAGATTGTAAAAAAAATAACACAGAATTATCCTATTACTTTGGTTAATTCTATCAATCCGAATAGAATTGAAGGGCAGAAAACAGGAGCTTTTGAAATTTGTGATTACTTAAAAGATGCCCCGCTTTTTCATTTTATTCCGGTTGGCAATGCAGGGAATATTACCGCTTACTGGAAAGGTTACAAGGAATATTTCAGGGCGAAAAAGATTTCCAGACTGCCTCATATGATGGGTTTTCAGGCGGCTGGCGCTGCACCGATTGTTAAGGGAGAAAAAATAGATAACCCCGAGACAATTGCAACAGCTATTCGAATTGGTAATCCTGCATCCTGGAAAACGGCAGTTGAAGCACGGGAAGAATCAAAAGGAGTGATTGAAGCTGTTTCGGATGAAGAGATAATCGAAGCTTATAAACTTCTGCCGTCACATGATGGTATTTTCGTTGAACCTGCATCGGCTGCGTCTGTAGCAGGATTATTGAAACTTGCAAGGAGAGATTTTTTCAAAGATTATCAGGGCGGTAATATAGTGTGCATTCTTACCGGCCATGGTTTAAAAGACCCCGATGCTGCTCTCCGTGAGGCTCAAGAGCCGGTAGAGGCGGCTCCTGATTTAAATAAAATCGTAGAATTAATAATTTAGAGTTTTTGGTTCCACATTCAAAATATAAAACATGGAGGTGTCAGAATGACGAAAGTTAATAGCGAAGAGGAGAAGAAAGTTGATTCCGGGAAGACGAAAGCTTTAGAAATAGCCCTGGGCCAGATTGAAAAGGAGTTTGGCAAGGGTTCGATTATGAGATTGGGTGCAAATACTAAGCTGGATATTCCATTTATTCCTACCGGAGCATTGACTTTGGATTATGCTTTGGGTATTGGCGGAGTGCCCAGAGGCAGGATTGTTGAAATATTTGGCCCGGAATCCAGCGGTAAGACGACTCTTGCGTTGAGCATCGTTGCTCAGGCTCAAAAAACGGGGGGGGTTGCAGCTTACATAGATGCTGAACATGCAATTGACCCTGCCTATTCCAAAAAAATAGGAGTTAATCTCGATGATTTGTTGATTTCTCAGCCCGATACAGGAGAGCAGGCTCTGGAAATTACAGAATATCTTGTGCGTTCTAATGCTGTGGATGTAATTGTGATTGATTCTGTTGCAGCGCTTGTACCCAGAGCGGAAATAGAAGGTGATATGGGAGACCAGTTTATAGGGCTGCAGGCTCGGCTTATGTCGCAGGCAATGAGGAAATTAACAGCCGCAATCAGTAAATCCAAAACCTGCGTTATTTTTATTAACCAAATCAGAATGAAGATTGGAGTTATGTTTGGGAACCCTGAAACGACACCTGGCGGGCGTGCTTTAAAATTTTATTCCTCAATAAGAATAGACCTTAGAAGATTAGCAGCTTTAACCAGCGGAGATAAAATAATAGGGAACCGTGTAAAAGTGAAAATTGTTAAAAACAAAGTTGCTCCTCCTTTTAAAATAGCAGAAATTGATATTATTTACGATGAAGGCATCTCTTTTGCAGGAAGCCTGCTTGATATGGGTATTGAGCTTGGGATAATTGATAAATCCGGGAGCTGGATATCTTACGGTGATTTGAAGCTTGGCCAGGGTAAGGATAATGCCAGGCAGTTTTTGAAAGAAAATGAAAAAGCGGCAAAAGAAATAGAGAACAAAATTAGAGAAAGTTTTGAGAAATAGTAGTTATTACCGGGAGGAATAAATGAAGATGTATTTGAACTTTTTGGTTTTTATTTTGGGTGCCCAGATATGTTTTGCACAGGAAATAGTATCTTCGCGGATTCAAAAAGTAACTTTGTTCACAGATCAGGCTTTGATTGAAAGATTGGCAAATGTAAAAGTGAAAAAAGGGTTAAATGAAATTATCCTTAGAGTAGATGCTTTTAATATGGATAGAGATTCTATACAGGCGAAAGTTTTTGGGGAAGGAGAACTTTATAGTGTTCAACTAAAGGAAGTTTATTTAAAAGAAGCTCCTCAGGAGAAGGTAAAAAATATTGAGCAGAAGATAAAGCAGCTTGATGGTGAGAAAAAAAGTTTTTTACTTGGGAAGGACATATTAAATAAAAAGAAGCTATTTTTGGATTCATTAATTGATTTTGCCAGGCAGCAAGTTCCTAAAGACTTAAAGACAAATTTCCCCAAAGTAAACGATTTAGAAGGAATTCTTACCTTTTTAGATAAAAGTTTAACTGAAATCGATAAAGAAGGAATGGATATAGATTTAAAAATAGAAGAGATTGATAAAGAGTTAGATGTTTTAAGGAAGGAATTGGCTTCTTTAATTAGACCGGTAGAAAAGAAAATGAATGTTATAGAAATATTGTTTAATTCAAAAAAAGAGCAAAAAGTAGAAATAGAAGCCAATTATTTAGTATCTGACTGTTCCTGGGGGCCGCTATATAAAATTGATATTCCTTTAGATTTAAGTAATGGGGATTTAATTATGATGTCTAAAATTAAACAAAAGAGCGGTGAAGATTGGGAAGATGTGAAGTTAATAATATCGAATGTTACTCCTCTAAGAGGTGCTCGATTACCAAGTTTAAAGAGTTGGTTTTTGGATATAAAGAGATTTTTAAGGAAGGAAACTGAAGGAATTGTCCCTCAAGGAATGGCAGATTCTTTAAAGTCAGATTTTTTCAATGAGGAAAGAAAATCCGAAGCGGATTTCAGCTATGCCCAGAAGAAAAAATTGCCTCTATCATTTGAATACGAGTTGCCTAAATTATTAAATATTGAATCAAAAGATAAAGAGACGATACTGCCCGTTTTTTCTAAAAGTTTTAGTGGTGATTTCTTTTATTATTCTATTCCCAAGGTGCATCCATTAACCTATTTTGTTTGTCAAAGCACTTTTGATAAAGAATTATTGCCTGGCCCAATAAACATCTATTTTGGCGGCAGGTTTGTAGGTAAAACATATCTCAGCGAAAAAGCTCCGGGAGAGGAGTTTTATTTAAACTTAGGAGCCGCAAGGAGGGTAAATGTTGTTAGAGAAAAAGTAAAGGAT
>CAZLTA010000176.1:0-3388 GCA_964562345.1 uncultured Planctomycetia bacterium | reverse complement strand
AAGGGTTGAGCCATTGTTGCAAGATGGAGAGCCTCGATGGATAGAACATCCGCATTTGGGCCCTCATGCCGATTTTGTTGCACTTCCGCTTTCTAAACTCGACGACGTTGAACTGTATCCCTATTCACTTGGTGAAGGTGATCCTCAGATTATGGTTAGTCCAGCAGATACAGTAAGCGTAGTTGGCTTTCCGTTTGGCATCCGCAGCGGCGGATCCTTGGCGGTCTGGGTGACTGGATTCGTTGCAACAGAACCGCAAGTAGATCACGATGGTTTGCCGGTTTTTCTAATTGATTGCAGAGCTAGGCAGGGGCAGTCAGGATCTGCAGTCATTGCCCATCGGTCGGGTGGAATGGTTACGCTTGAAGATGGGAGTTCGGCGGTTTTTGCGGGTCCGGTTACTCGATTCTTGGGAATCTATTCTGGGAGAATCAATGTTGAGTCCGATCTCGGAATTGTTTGGAAGGCTCAATCTATTCGTGAACTCGTCGCATCCTTGACAGAATGAATAGTTAGAAAAGTGAGTGCATAACAATTCGCTGGAGCGGACGCAGGATGCGCGCGACTTGATTATCGAAATAGCGATCAAGCGCCGCTCAGCTTATAGCCGTTATCGCGCCATCCTTTAAAGTAACTGGATGTGATAGGTGCAAAAGATCCAACTGTGTAAATAAAATACAGGTTAGCTTCTACTTTTCCAAAGAATCTACATAAAGGTTATTCACGCTTTTCTTTACTGCAATGTTCTAACGTGAAGAGAATCAGGATAAAAGACGATTTTAGGCCTCAAAAATCTCGTCTAAACATGTTTATTTACTGTGAAATATAAGCAAAATTTTTGATTGTGATTAAATTACCGCCGTCCATCGCATAATTGATTTATTAGGATCTAATTGAATATAACTCCCAATAATAAAAACCGCGATTTCCCAACATTTTATAACCTGGCGTTATAAGAAAACATATAAGTTATTTTATTAATGATTTGGAGATCAAGGATAAAAATCACCCCCGACTTCATTTCTAAAGACTGTTGACCTTTATGAAGACGAAATATAATATATTATTTCAGTCCTTAGCATGATTGGACTATATTTAGATGAATGGGTGAATTAAAATTTCAAAAAAGGTAATTTCTCTTCCGTTCGAAAACCTTAAACGATCAAAAATTTATCCCTGATGCTATAATAAAGCTACTTTTTACATAAATGATAAGAGATTGTCTAAATTACTTTAAACATTCAAGGAGATAATTGTATGGGATATTTAGTAAAAATTAACACAGATAAAACAGAAATAATTAAGCCCAAATCATTTGAAAAAGAAGAAATCCTACAGGAAATTGTAAAAAATTATCCTGAAATAATTCCCTTAGAAGAGATTGATGAAAATTTTGATTCCCTCCTTGTTATCGGAAGAGAATTCTCGTTAGCGGCGGCTGGCTCCATAGACCTTTTAGCAATTGACACTTCAGGTCTTATAACGATCATTGAGTTTAAGCTTGAAAAAAATACAGACATCAGAAAAGCAGTTGCTCAGGTAATCGAATACGCTGCTAATCTCTGGGAAATGAGTTATGATGTTTTGGATAAAAAAGTTCAGGGTTACTTCAATAGCAGCCGTTGTGAAATCAAAGAATTGAAGAATAAAACACTCGTCGAATCGATAAACTGGCATCATAAAAAAATAAAAAAAGAAGACTCTTTAGAATTTACCCCTGAAGACTTTATTAAAAATGTCTCCAGTAACCTCCAAAAAGGTGAATTCCGTTTAATTATATTCTGTGATAATGTTGATGAAAGAACAAAAAGGGCGGTGGAATACTTAAATTTACTTTCAAGGTTTGATATTTATTGTGCATCAACTGATGAATTTGAAGTAGATGGAAAAAAGCTTTTCAAATCAACTTTAATAACAAAAGACAGGAAAAAAGCTTCAAGTGTGTCAAAATATGCTGGTAAAATTACCTTTGAAGATTTTCTTGGCTCGATTCCACGAGAATTTGTTGAAATTTATAAATATTTTGATGAAAAAGTTAGAGAAGTAAATGGATACTACACCTATGGAATTAAAGGATTTGGAACATATTTAATGCTAAGAGATAAAAAAATGCGGATTTTCGCAGGTTATCCTAAATACATTGAGCTAATTTCCGAAAAATACTTTAATAAATATTTAAATAAGGAATCTATTATTGATCTTGAAAAAGCAAAAAAAGACTATGAAAGAGGAATAGCAAATATTCGGCACTTCAAAGGTTCTTATAAAGATAGATACAACCGCGTTTACCCTACTTATAAATACACTCAAATAAAACCAGACGAACTTAAAGAATATTTCAATTTCATAATTGAATGGTATAAAAAATGGTTTACGGAATGAAAATAGATATCAGCGCAAATATTAATCAAGAGGGTTATTATCATAACTATCATAAAGATGCTAATATTATCTAGCCGGAGGCTACATAATGACACAAATTCAACCCGATGCCATTCTCATAGGACCTTTTTGGCCAGAAAAGGTAAGAGTAATATCCGTAAAAACCATAAGTGAAAATCAAATTAGAATAGAAGCAGTTGGTCTTGATACACAGAGATTTTATAATCCGATTTTGTCTCCTCAAGATATAGAACTGATCGAAATTATAGAAGAAAGACCTTTTAGTTTCAAAGCAGATGGTGAATCTTTATTTATTTACCTCGAAGCTCATCGAATAAGAAATGCATTTCAATTTGATCCACTCTATGCAATAAATGTCTCCCAGGTTGATCCTTTACCTCATCAGATTGAGGCTGTTTACCATTATATTATGCCTAATCCTCGCATACGTTTCATGCTCGCAGATGACCCAGGGGCAGGTAAAACAATAATGGCTGGCCTCCTTCTAAAAGAATTAAAATATCGCGGCCTTGTTGAAAGAACTCTCATTGTTGTTCCCGGACACCTTAAAGATCAGTGGAAGAGAGAATTGAAAGAAAAATTTCAAGAAAATTTTACTCCGGTGGATAGAAATATTATAAATGCAACTTGGGGCCAAAATTATTTTGCAGAAAATAATCAACTTATTATATCAATGGATTTTGCTAAACAGGATGATGTGATGTTTTCTCTCAAAGATACAAGATGGGATTTAATTATAGTTGATGAAGCACACAAGATGTCTGCATATAAATACAGCCAGAAAATAAAGAAGACACAAAGATATACTTTCGGAGAACTTTTATCGCCGTTGACAACCTATTTTCTATTTCTTACAGCTACACCACATCGAGGCGATCCAGAAAATTTCCGTCTTCTGCTTGATCTCTTAGAACCTGGATTTTTTGCTGATACAGAAATGCTTGCCGAGTCTATCAAGAACCAGGATAATCCACTCTTTTTGAGA
>CAZLTA010000175.1:0-3407 GCA_964562345.1 uncultured Planctomycetia bacterium | reverse complement strand
GTTCCTTCTATTACAGGCTCAACTGGTGATTCGCCGTGCACTACAACCAAAACCCTGCCCTTTCCTCTGGCATATCCTATAAGTTCCGGAATAAGCTCTAATGGAACATGCGTTATCTCAACTCCAGGAATTACTTTTATATCCCGCCCCCAGAACCTATTTAAATCCTTTGCTGCCTTCACCAGCCGGGGAACGACAAAATCTATGGTCGAGGAATCAGCATGATCAGTAAGCGCTATAACTTCATAACCGCAAACAAAAGCCCTGCGCACTAGTTCTGAAGGAAGCAATGCTCCGTCACTTAAAAGAGTGTGGGTATGCAGATCTATCATTTTTTCTCCCAATAATTATGCCCCACGCAGGACTTGAACCTGCGGCACCCGGTTTAGGAAACCGGTGCTCTTCCTTACTGAGCTAGCGGGGCGTGTTTTTAGGAGTATAGTTTAAAAAACTTTAGGAGATTTTACAAGGGAGAAAGAAAAAGTTAAAAACACATTGAGACCAATTTGGGACTAAAAATCAACTGCAAACCAATTACAAACTACGAGATATAGTTTAAAAGTTATAAAGGAAAATGACAAGAGGAAATTAATTCTGAGTTACTATCTACGAGAAAAAATCCATTCAAGACTGTATCGTGTAACCCCTAATATACAACCTGTAACCAACCCGGTGTCCAAACAGTGCCCAGAATAGGAGACAATACAGGGTAATACTCGGAATTATAGGATAATAGTTTAAATAAACCAGCAGAATTTTACAAAAGGGAAACTGGAAATAAACCATCTTGATAATAACACTAATTGGAATTGCTGATATTCAAAAAACGCTTTTATTATGGATTTCGAGAATTCCTTCTAAAAAACTACTATTTAAAAAGCTTCACAAAAACATCAACAATTTTAGGGTCAAATTGAGTACCGGAACCATTTCTTATCATCATTAAAGCATCATCGTTAGAAAAAGACTTGCGATAAGGCCGATCGGAAATTAAAGCTTGATATACATCCGCAAGCGAAACGATACGCGCTCCAAGGGGTATTTCAGTTCCTTTCAAACCGCCAGGATAGCCTTTCCCGTCCCACCTCTCATGATGATATAAAATTGAAGGAATCAAATCATGCAGCAAATGAACCGGCCTTATAATATCCACTCCAATCTGGGGATGTGTTTTAATAATTTCAAACTCTTCTTTTGTTAACTTAGACTGCTTGCAAAGAATCGCTTCACTTATTCCAATCTTACCTAAATCATGCAGAATTGCCGCTTGCTTAATATGTTCTACTTCTTCTCTGGATAAAAATAAATTTTCAGCAATTTCTATTGCATATTGAACAGTTTTTTCAACATGCTCCCCGGTATAATGGTCTTTTAACTCAATTGTCTTTGCAAAAGCAAAAACCGCTTCAATCAAACTCTGATTAGCCTGCTTTGTAAATTTCTCAAGTTTGCTTTCCAACAATTTAATATTATCAACCTCTTTTCCTTTAACAAATACATTCTCTCCTTTTGTCCTGACATCCCAATAAGAATAGACCTTATTGCCTCCGGATTCTTTAATCTTATCTAAAATTTTATCACCAAAATTGATTAAATCAATACCTGTTGTAATAATTTTAACCGACCTTTTTTCTTCCATTAATTTATCCTCGGGAAACGAGACAACTGCTATACTCAAGCTAAGTTTTACAGTATGTTTTTTGCTCCCAAAATCATATAAATTGACGGCATTTAAAATACGCTGGGCTAATTTTACAGCCATAGCTCTATCTGTTCCCGGGGATAAAATTACAAACTCCTCCCCTCCAGAACGAATAACAGTATCATAACGGCGAACCATCATTTTTAGCTGCCGCGCAAGCTGTTTTAAAACCAAATCTCCAAACTGATGGCCATAAGCATCATTTATAGACTTGAAATAATCGATATCCAGCATTATAACTGAAAGCGGATGGACATAGCGCTTGGCTCGATAAAACTCAGCCTCAATTACATCTTCAAGATAACGATGGTTATAAAGCCCTGTCTGGGAATCACGCAAAGCTAATTGCTTCATTCTCCTATTTGATGACATAAGCTCTTTAGTTAATTTGTCTTTCTCCTGTTCTGCTTGTTTACGTTTGGTTACGTCAATAAAAAATCCGTAAGCGCACCTTATACCATCCTTTTCATGAGTAGAAAACGTTTTATCGTTTATCCATATCCACTGGCCGTCTTTCCTTTGAATTCTGTATTCAACATCAAAAACCTTTCCTTCTGAAAACAATTTTCCGTATTCTTTTTTTACCCTTTCCATATCATCAGGGTGAATTCTTCCCAGCCACAACTTTTCACCCATTTTATATATTTCTTCCTGGGTATAGCCGTAAAATTTTTTAACATTCGGGCTGATAAAAATTGTACGGCCATATTCATCAGATATCCAGGTAATGGCCGGGATGTTTGAAACCAGAGAACGATATTTCTCCTCGTTTTCCTTTAATTCTTCCTGCGCTTTTTTACGTTTTGTGATTTCCAGCGTTGTTTCAACCAGCCCATAAACTTCTCCGCGACTATCTTTAAGAGAATAACCTTTTATAAACCATACTCTGCCATCGGGGGTAATAATCTCTTCTTTCTGAACCTGGCCTGTTTCCCGAGCTCTTATTACCGGACAATTTAAACAAGGTTCACTACGCTGATGCCAGACTTCGTAACAATAACGGCCGATTAATTCTTTAGCTGATAACCTTACAGACTCAGCCGCTGCCTTATTCACCCATATAATTCTCATAGTTTTATCATGATAGACTACATGCTCCAGCATGCTGTTTAAAATTGCTGTTTTAATCTGTTCACTTTCCCGTAAAGTTATCTCCATTTTTTTACGTTCGGTAATGTTTTTTACAATTGTAACGATGCGTATAACTTGTCCCTGTTCCTTAATGGGTATTTTCCTTGTTTCAGTAATAAACTCACGATCCCCAACTTTCGTATGTTCCTGTGTAATAAGAACCTTTCCTTTTTTGAATACGTCTTGATACTCTTTTTTAACTTTCTCAGATAAAAATGGGAAAACTTCAAATACAGCGCAGCCGATAACATCTGCCCTTAACCCCAGTAACTTCATCCAGCGTTTGAAGGTTTTATTGATAAAAATAATCCGCAAATCAGAATCAACTACATGTATAGAATCTGATACAGAATCAAGTGCCATGCGATACTGCTGCTTTGAATTCTTCAAACTTTCTTCTGTCTCCTTTTGTTCCGAATGAAAGCTGTGGAGTTCTGCTGTTTTTGTCTGCAGTATTTTGATAATATGAGGCAGGTGTTCTTTTGTCTTTTCTCTAAGTTTCATTTCACTTTTTGTCACAAAAAAACAAAAAGCAACTCTTATCTCTTAAAGAGTTGCTTAAAAATTATATAGC
>CAZLTA010000174.1:0-3434 GCA_964562345.1 uncultured Planctomycetia bacterium | reverse complement strand
TCAAGCCTGGAACGGCTGCGATATGCCTCAGTCATTCTCAGCATGAATAATCCGTATTTATGGTCCTGGGAAATAAAGCTTTTGGCAATAGCCTCCTGTTCCGGCCTCTCTAATATTTTAATCAATGCATCCATGGAGATAACGGAGACGATAAACCCTAACGGGTTCTTTTTTGCCTGGGCAAGTAAAACCGGCAGTGAAACGACAGAACCGACTGACCTATACTGCTCTAATACTTCCTGAAGCCGCCAGAGTTTTTCATAGGTCTTTTGTGAAACAATCTTATCTCCCGATTGAGTGCGAACGACAATTATTAAAGGAGAGCTTCCGCCGTTACGGTCAATGTAACTTAACCCCCTGCTTATTTCACTATTTTTTGAAAAATAACTCAGGAGGCTGGGGTCAGAATCAATCATCCATAATCCCGGTACAGCCATGATGCATATAACTACAATAACAAGAATGAGTAAATTCTGTTTTTTATTAAGAAAATCATAAGTGCTGCGCTGAGACTTTTCGACTTTGGACTTATTTTGAGCTATTCTTTTTTGCTTAAGAGAACCGGCTATTCTCAAAAAAGCAGGATATATTGTATAAGCCGCACAGATAGCCATTAAAGTTCCAATTGCACCTGATGCACCAAGGTCACGTAATGGTTTTGCCTTAACGGATAAAAGGCTCAAAAAACCGAGCAGTGTTGTGAACATGCTCCAGAAAGAAGGGAGAAATGTCAGCATTATAGCTTCATCCACAGGTGTCATTTTAGGTATCGCATCTGCCCGTCTGCGGTTAAAGAGTAGTTTGGCAGGAACATTCCAGAAAGAGGGAGGCAAAGCATATAGCGCCGGCTCAGAACATGCTTTCTTCCAGTTATAGGTAATAAAGATAATATGCGACAGCGTCAGGATGCAAATAATAGTGCCTAAATTAGCCGTCAATATCCCGATAGGAATATGCATTAAGTAAGTAAGCATGAATGTCCACATAGCTGCGTTAAGGCAGGCAGTCAATGTTCCGAAAAAAGCTGCCTTGGAACGAAACAGGATAAAAATAATCAGGCCAAATACAATAATCGCGGTACTGCTAAAAGTCTTAATGTCTTTTAAGAGGCTTCTTCGGATAAGTTCGACAATATAAGGCATTCCTGATGCGCGCAGATTAAAATCCTGCGACGAAAATTGATACATTAAATCCTCAATATAAGAGATAATAGAATTCTTATATAAATCATCAAGCAAAATAATCAGATTGGTTGATTTTCTGTCGTCAGAGATAATAAGACGTTTCCACATCGGGCTTTTAAGCGCGTCATCTAAATCCTTGGGGCCGTGCGTCAGGCTCCTAACACCTGTTACACCTTCCAACCCTAACAGAGATTCGCTTAAGTCCTGAATCTTCTCCCGATACAAATCAGACTCGATATCTCCTGTTGCGCTGATGATAATCATGCTGTCATTTCTTACGAACAACTTGGAGATTTTCTTCTCAGATTGGAATTGGGGGTCTTTATTGGAGAAGAAAAAATCATCCGTAACCTCCGGCTTTAAATTGACGAACTTAACAATGACAGCAATGCTTAAGAGTGTAAGAAAAAGAAAAACCCATAATTGTCTGGGAAGCACCCCTTTAGTATGTCTATTTTCTGAAGGCAGGGAAAAATTCATCGTTTCATTATATACAAACAGGATATTTTTTTCAAACCTTCATTTGTAATCCGCTTAACCATTTGACATATTGATAGCAAAATTAAAATTTAGACTTGATTAGAAAATGGAAGAGGGGTAAATTGGATTTAAAAGAAAAGGAGGATTAATCTTATGGCTCTATTACCTTTTTTTAAAAAATTTTTAAGCCCGAAGAAGGGCGAAAAATCCAGAGCAAATAAAAAGAATGGGGAGAAAACCTTATCTGCCAAACAGCCAAAAGAAAAGGAAATCGGAATCATCACTCATTATTTCGGGAACATTTCAGTAGGAGTTATCAAACTTAAATCCGAGCTTAAAGCAGGCGATAAAATTCATATCAAAGGAGCTCATGACGATTTCAAACAGACCGTAAAATCAATACAAATTGACAACCAAAACATATCCATTGCCAAAAAAGGCTCCGAGATAGGAATTAAAGTCGCAAAGCGTGTCCATGAAAACGACAGGGTATATAAAATAGACGGTTAAAAATGAGTAGTATTATAAGAAGATATCATCTAATATTCGCTAAAATCAGTCTTATTATGGCCATAATTAACACTTTTTTGGCCTTTGCATTGAATTACCCTGCTATTATCAATCCTTTGAAATACAGCCGAATTCCACTGGCTTTGATACTTATTTCAACTTTGAGCGCAGTTCTAATTACTGCGATTATTTTATTGTGGCTTAAACGGCATTTTCACAAAGAATTCGTATCTTCAGACTATAAAAAATACGGTGCTATAAGAGGGTCTTTGCTGCCTCTTTTGACACTGCTTGCGGCAAGCGCTGCAGCACATATAACGGCAATATTATTTATATTTACCAGCAATAACTGCTCCAGATTATGGTTATGGCCTAAAATTATCTCCTGGGCTAAATTCTACCTTTATTTATTACCTTTACAAATCTTCCTTCCCTTAATTATTATTTTTGCGGTAATAGGTGCTTTGATAGAACAGAAAATTTATCACGAAAAATAGGGAAGTGCAGGTAATCGCAGCGATAATAATAAGATTATTTACAGCATTATAACTCGTTATGGCTAAGTTTATCCGGCACGCAAAATTCTATGTTTATATTGTTCAATGCCGCGATAAAACATACTATACCGGCTATACGCCGGATTTAAAAAAACGAATTAAACTTCATAATGATGGCAAGGGTGCAAAATACACAAAAAACAGGCGCCCTGTAAAATTGGTCTGGTTTAAAGAATATAAATATTTTAAGACAGCGTTTAAAAAAGAACTTGAAATCAAAAAGATGCCGCGGACGAAAAAAACAAAATTGATAGAAGATGGCATCGCTGGAGATTTTAAAATATCCCGCCGTAAAAACAATATAAAAATAAACAGCATGCAAATATAGCCTTGCATTTGTAATCGCCATAAGTATCTGGTATATTTATAGAAAGAGAAGGGGCAATGAAAATAAAAAAATACGGTGTTATTTTAATTCTAACCGCAGTCATTTTAATCATACAACCTTCTGTTTATGCGCGGCGGATTAAAGATACATCAATTGTTGATATTTTATTAGCAGAGTCCAGTATTATAATAGAAACAACTGACGGAACAGAATTCAGGCTCACGTATAGAGAAGAACCGACTGATGACCGTTTCGAAGGTACAAGACACATTTTTGAAATAACTACTCTCAACGGTGAGGAAGCAGGATATCTTTGTAGTAGAATAATTGATGAATATGCAGAAATAAACGAAGACTTTAGAAAAGACCCTGCAT
>CAZLTA010000173.1:0-3494 GCA_964562345.1 uncultured Planctomycetia bacterium | reverse complement strand
GAAAGCGGCAATTGTAGTTATAATAGTTGCGGTAACCGGTTTAATGACTTCTTCAGTTCCTGTAACAGCTGCTTTTCTGGGAATCATGCCGGATTCTATATAACGGGAACAGTTCTCAGCAATAATTATTCCGTCGTCCACCAGCATTCCCAGTACTACGATAAGTCCAAACATAGTAATCAGGTTAATGCTCATTCCGGAAAACCCCATAATTGCAAGTGTAACGCTGAAAGCTATCGGCAGGCCAAGTGCAGTCAGAAGCGCAATTTTAGAGTCTAGGAAGAATAAAAGGACAGCCAGAACCAGCAATATTCCGATGATGCCGTTTTGCCTTAATACCCCGAGGCGTCTTTTGACATAAAATGACATATCGTCTATATAGGCTATATGCAGTTTGGGACTGGAATATTTCTTGAATTGAGAAACTTCTTTTTTCACCTGGCCAACAATCCTTACAGCGTCTCCTGATGAACGTTTTACTACTGTCAGAGTGATAGAGCGTGTCCCGAAGCTTTTATTAATTGCATTTTCTTCCTCGAATGTAAACCGCACCTTAGCGGCGTCTTTGACGCGCAGCCAGTTTCCGATGTCATTTGCCCGGATTATAACGTTTTCAATTTCTTTTTTTCTGTAAAATTCGCCGGTTGTTCTGATATTGAATTCTTTCTCGGACCGTATTTTTCCTGCGGGGATACCAACATTTCTTTGAGCCAGAGCCTGCATGATTTCTTCCATGCTGATATGGAAGTTCTTGAGTTTTTCAGGGTCAACTTCAACCCACACTTCCTCGTTGCGCCAGCCTTCCCGGGAAATTGATGAGACACCTGGTATATCTTCCAAAATATCTTTTAAATCATCAGCGCATTTATGCAATTCTTTTTCACTCATTTCACCGCTCAAGGCAACTTTGACTACAGGAATTTCACCGGATGTAATTTCAGTAACTAAAGGTTTATCTTTAACCTCATTCGGCAAACCCTGTACCCTGTCGACTGCCTGTTGGATGTCGTTGACAACTTTAGGTTTGTTTTTTACATCTTCATTGATTTTAACGGAAATTGCAGACGTATTATCTGTAGATGCAGAGTTGAATTCTTCGATTCCGTCTACGCCTTTGAGCTCTTTCTCAATAAGCGTGGTAACCAGTTTTTCAACTTCTTCCGGTGTGGCTCCGGGGTAGACAGTGTTTATTATAACGGTGTCAAATGAAACTTCAGGGAATGCTTCTTTCCGTATACGGGATATAAAGACCGTATAAAAACCGGCAATTAAGATAAAGATAGAAATAAGGTTGACCAAAAGAGAATGTTTTACCGAAAATTCACTTATTTTCATAATTCACCGTTCCAGTATTTATCCAGTAATGTGTTTTTTGCTGCATCAAGTTCGATAAGGCTGATATGGTAATTTAACAGTGTTGATGCCAGGTTTAAACGCGCTTGGAGGAGGTCGTTTTCATAGCGGATTATAGTATCTGAATTTGAACGGCCGTAGCTTAAGTGTTTCATCTCCTCAATAAGTTTGTTTTGCTGCAGTTCCGCAATGGAGTCAAGAAGCATCAGGCGGCTTTTCAGGTTGTTTATTTTTTGGGTTTTATTATGGATTTCTTTTAGAATAAGCCGTTCAGTACGTTTGAAGGATAACAGGAGCTGTTCTTTATGCAATTTTGCTTCTTTCAGGTCTGATTTAGACAGCCGGTTTTCGATAGGCATTTTAAATGAAACGCCGACGTATACTTCAGAATTATTTTCAGAGCTTATGTCTTTCCATGAATCCTGGAGCGTTGATTTAATCCCGTTTTTTGTAAAGCTTGCCTCAAGGTCAATTTCAGGCCAGAGGGCATTTTTTTTAACAGCGATGTCTATATTGAGTGATTTAAGCTGGTTGGCTATGGTTTTATAATCCCTGCGATACAATAATGCTTCTTTCAATTCCTGATATATATCCACATTGTAGGGAGTGATGGTTAAAGAATCACTCGGTTCTATCTCAATAGATGTATTTCCCTCATTGAGCAGGAATAAGAGGTTGTTTTTTGTGATTTCTTTCTCAAGCTGAGATAAAAGCGTATCGTTTTCTCTGGCGCCTACGTTGGCTTGTGCTGCCAGTAAATCTACAGATTCGACAAGTCCTTTTTCATATTTTTCCTTATAAATATTCAGCAGTTTTTTGGCTTCTTCCAGCATTTCCGATTTTATCTTCAATTCCTCATTTTTAAATGTAAGGTTCCAGTATGCCGTTTGGACATCGCAAAGTATATTTTCTATTGCAGTTAAGGATGTATATTCTGCATTCATGATGTCGATTCTTGTTGTTTTAATGCCTGCGCGGTCAGCTAATCCGAAAAAGTTTTTACCCAGAGACTGAGTTAAAGATACCTCAACAGCTGCTTCATGATACGGTTTTAATGCAGTGGTTGACAGATTGGATGAAACCCTGGAATCTTCCAGGTTAATTTCTAAAGTTGATCCTTCAGGCAGTGTTTTTTCAAGCCCTATAGAGTAAATATTGGTAACTGTTTGAGTATCCTGAAGAGTAGTTGAAGACCTTTTGCTGTTGTTTCGGTAACTTGTCTCTGCGTTTAAGAATGTATCGAAAATAGATTCTGCGTTTTTTAAAGAAGTTCGGGCTCTGTAAGTATCAAACCTGGCTATCTGGATATCCAAGGAATTTTCAAGAGCCAGCCGGCTTGCTTCATCAAGGGATATTTTCTTTTCTGATTGTATGTTTTTATCTTTTCTGCTGCCGGCCGGTTCGTCCTTGCTGAAAGGGTTGAAAATCTGGTTCATGGAGGAAGCATTTTTATTTTTTAAAGATATAGATATACCTGTTAATACAGCTGCTAAACAGATTATTATTAAAAAAGGTTTATTTTTCATGGGATAGAATTTTCTTAAGTTTTTTCAGTATTTTTAAATAATTATCTCTTTCTTTTTCAGTCAGCTTGCTGAAAATTTCTTTTATTGCCTGCTGCCGCTGCAGGCGTATTGTTTCGATGATATTTTTACCCTTGGCGGTTACTTTGATATATATTACTCTGCGGTCATTTTTATCATAGATGCGTTCAACCATATTTATGCCGTAGAGCCTGTTTATCAATCCTGTTGCAGCAGGGAGAGATGTATTTAGTTCATGGGCTATGTCTTTCATCTTTAACAAGGTATGAGTGTTTAATAAATCCAATGCCAGATATTGGGGGATAGTTATTGTGCCCTGTCTTAAAGCGTCAGTCTGTTTTTTAAGGATTCCTCTTATTATATACGGTAAGATAGCCGTTATTTCTTCAGAAAACGATGTAATCAATTGTTTTTTCGCCATCAGCGTACATAAAAGTTAATAATATTAACTATTAACTAAGTTAACCATCGCATAAGTCATGGTATTTGTCAAATATTTTTTATGGTGTAGGAAAGTATAAGACCCTTCCTTAAAAGGAATAGAAGGTCTATCCCTGTTGGATAAGACCCTTCCTTTAAAGGGATAGGAAGGTCTAT
>CAZLTA010000172.1:0-3496 GCA_964562345.1 uncultured Planctomycetia bacterium | reverse complement strand
TGTTACTAAAGAAAAGGTTATCGCTATTTTTGGTAAAAGAGGGCAAGGGAAATCATATACCCTTGGTTCTCTTATCGAGGGGATGATAACAGAAAAAAGCCCATCATCCATTTCTGATGTTAAGAGAGAACGAGCAGTTCTACTTTTCGATACCTTAAATATATTTCAATGGATGAATATTTCCTTGGGCTCACAAGATAAGAAATATGATGAAATACAAAAACAGGTAGCGGTTATGGCCGGTTGGGATATTTTTCCTGAATCACTTGCAGTTGATATCTGGGTTCCTGCAGGATATCGATATCGACTAACTTCTTCCAAATTTCATGATTTGTTTCTCAATATTGCCGATTTTACTATTGAAGATTGGGGTGCACTCCTAGGTCTTGATATGGTTCGTGATATAAAAGGACAATTCCTTACGGAAATTTATCAAAAAGTTGTTATCTTGGGTTGGACCGATGATTCTTCATCCTTTCATCAACCGAATCTAAACTATGGAATCAAGAATTTGATAGAATGTATTGAGAATGATGAGGAGAAGGAAACAGGGATATATCGGTCTGATACAAGGAGAGCAATTTTACAACAGTTAAGAGCTTACCAGCGCCATCCGATATTTTCTGGAGCTGGTACACCTTTGAGGGATATTCTAAAACCCGGGCGTATTGCTGTGATTCTTTTAAATAGACTTCCAGAAGACCTTCGCAGTGTTCTTGTTGCTACTTTAGTGCGGAGAATTATACAGGAAAGAGCAGAAGCTTCTGAAAATATAAAGGATTTAATGGTAAATCCTGATTTGGATAAAGATATTCGACAACAAAAGGAAGAATTAGTTAAACATGCGATTCCGAAGGCCTGGATTGTAGTTGATGAAGCTCAAAATGTTATCCCATCCGAAGGGAAAACCTCGGCAACCGAGAGTTTAATTAAGTTAGTGAAAGAAGGGCGGAATTTTGGACTCTCATTTGTAGTAACGACTCAACAACCCAGAGCGCTTGACATAAATGTTCTTTCTCAAGTAGAAACATTTATAATCCATAAATTAGTATCGCAGGCTGATATCGATTTTGTTCTTGATAATCTAAAATGTCCCTTCCCTTTGGAGATTAAAGACCATGATAACACTTTATCTCCAAGAGAGCTAATCAGAGATATAAGTGTAGGACAAGCCGTGGTTTCGGACACCAATAGCTCTCGTTCTTTTGTAATGGAAATTCGGCCCAGAATAAGCGTGCATGGAGGTTTTGAGGCATAAAATGGCTTTTATGTGGTTAAGTGGAACAAGGCGCTCAATGCAGAGGTTGGGGTTCTGTAAGGCTGTGCTTATATTTTCAGATAGAGCGCGGACTTCAGCCGGAATGGCAGATGTAATGCGCATTGAATTGATGGAGAATTATCACCCCATACCCTTTGATACAAAATTTTGTGATTGGATGAAGACTCGACCAAATGGAGGTAAAGTAATACGTAATGATGATGGGACGATATCAGTTCAAATTCAGAATATATATACTTTTCGACATTCCTCCCAATCTGGTTGGCTATCCCGGCTAGGTTTCAATGAATATGTCGAGTATCTACCCAAAAAACTTCAACTCATTGACTCTATATGTGATCCTACAAATATGGGAGAGGTTTTATTAAAAGCTTTGATGGACGATAGAGAAAAAAAATCTTTTGAAATGGTTTCAGATAAAATAAACCCTCTTTCCCTTAATATCCAGCAACAAATATATTTTTTATACAGTATATTAACAGTTGAGGGTGACTTTTTTATTCCTTTTGTTTCATCATTACTATCAAACTTTGGAGAAGATAGTTTTTCTTACCTTGACGTAGGGAAAATACTCCCTAGGGCAATTGAAATAGTTGCGTCAAATTTTTCAGGAGCTATTTATACATCTGAGGATAGGAACCAATGGGATAGTCTAATCAGGCTGAAAGAAAAGGTAGAAAAATGGAATGAGGATGAGATAGAACATGAAGGTTCTGGTTCAAGACGTGAGCAGATTAATGTTCCCCGCCTGGAATGGATGCTTGATCTGGGATTGGTAAAAAAAGTTAAGAGTGATAAGTCGGCATCTAAATTAACATATACTTTTACTAAACTCGGGAAAACTTTTACAAGAGAAATATCTCAATTCTATGAGCAAACATTAAAGGATAGTTATCCAGAAGAATCACTTCGGCAAGTTCTGGATAATTCATTTTATTCTATTATAAATTTAAGTTACTTTGATGGTAAAGCAAAGCCCTTTTCGGGAAATGATGTTCTTTCTTTTTTACAAGATGGCTATGAACTTCTGAAAGATGTGTATGGATATTGCCTCTGCAGACCATTACTTTTATTATCAAATATATTGGCACTTAATAAATCGAACTCCTTATTTTTAGAATATAATCGCGCAATGGAGCTTATTGAGACTGCTTACCAAAGGAATCCTTCCCAATTTCATTACACTATTGACCGTTTTAGTACTGATTATCAAATTAAGCTCGAATAAGAGTAAAATTTAGGTGTTATGTAACTACAATGAAAAAAACTAAAAGAGTATTACTTATAGAACCCGGGTATAAAGTTAAGTATCCCCCGCTTGGGTTAATGAAGATCTCAACATATCATAGGCAATGTGGGGATGAAGTTGTATTTTATAAAGGCATGAATGTAGAATTAAGGAATCAAAAGTGGGATATTATTTACATTAGTACTATATTTACCTACCAATGGAATATTACGATAAAGACTATTAAATTCTATCAGCGAAATAAGCATAATAAAGACATCAGAGTTGGAGGTGTTCTTGCTTCACTTCTCCAAGACGATGTAGAAAATGAAACAGGAATCAAACCTCATTTTGGATTGTATAAGAATGTTGATAGACTGACGCCAGACTATGAATTATCTAATAATTATTATACTAATAATGCTAGTATAGGATATATTACAAGGGGTTGCGTAAATAAATGCCCGTATTGTGCAATACCTAAATTAGAGCCTGAGTATGAACATTTTATACCCCTCAAGAAGCAACTTGATCCTAACAAGAAAGATTTGATTTTGTTAGATAATAATGTATTAGCTTCTAGTGAGTTTCCGAGAATAATAAAAGAAATAAAGAAGTGCGGATTTTACAAGGATGCTAAGTTTAACGGCAAACTTCGCTATGTAGATTTTAATCAGGGAGTAGATGCAAGATTACTCACAGAGGAAAAGATGAAGCTTTTAAGCGAGATAGCTATTTCCCCGCTGCGAATAGCCTTTGATGACATAAAATTAAAAAAATTATATATAGAAAAGATACGCCTTGCTTGTAAATGTGGGATTAAGCGTTTATCGAATTGTATATTATTTAACTATAACGATACAGTTGAGGATTTCTACGAAAGATTAAGAATAAATGTCGGGTTAAATGAAGAATTGAGCTTGAGCATTTTTTCCTTTCCAATGAAATTCGTGCCTTTAGATGCTAAAGATCGGAAGTATATTAATAAA
>CAZLTA010000171.1:0-3500 GCA_964562345.1 uncultured Planctomycetia bacterium | reverse complement strand
TGATTCACTGGAGACTCTAACCTCATGCAGAGTTGAACCCAGTCTTGCAGGTGCGAAACCTGGAAGTTTTTACCAGTTTCTCAGGAAAGGTTATTTCTGTGTGGATTCCGTTAATTCTTCCGATAAGGCACTTGTGTTTAACCGCACAGCAACTCTGCGCGATACTTGGGCCAAGATTGAGAAAGCTCAGAAGAATAGGGGCAGTAGATAGGTTGAAAAGAAGTTTTATATACAATCTTCAAAATGAAAAATTTGCCCAAAGAGTGAGAACTTTACTGAAAATAAGTGCAAAACGACTTATATAAATTTGAATACGTCATCGGGTAAGAGTTTTAACGATTTTACCCTGGAAAAAGTGCTTCGCATATAGTCTTTATAAATAATAAAAGAAAAAGGGTTTATTATTATGCATGCTATACCAGTGCCAGCAACTACGGCTTCCCAGCGGTTCCGCGAAGCAATACGGTTCTATGCCCGTCGATATCCCGACAATATTATAGCGAAGCTGCTCAAGGATTTCTCGGCGACATAAGTGGCAAAACTCTTGCAACTTTACTCAGGAGAATGAATCCACCTGCCGATAAAAACAGACGTTTTGAAGACGTGGCGAAATATGCGCATTCGTGAAGAATTGGAAAAAGTGGATAAGACAGATTTGATGGCAATCAGGGAAAAGAAGAAGGAGTTGGCAAAACTATTCAATATTACCTATTCCCGGGTGGCATCAATTTATCGAGAAGAAAGTGAAAGATTCTCAAAAGAATATGAAGAATTGGATAAAATATGCGATCAAATCTACAGAGAAGAGGATGAGAGAATTATTGGGAAAAAAGACAGAACATAAAAACGCCGTTATACTGGGACCGACGGGAGAATACGAAGAATGAAGAGAGAGTTTCAAAAGAAAGGGAAAAAGAGAATTGAAGAGAAGTGGAGAAGAGAGAGAAACAGAAGAGAAAGAAGAAAGAAAGGCGTTAAAGAGAAGAGAAAGGTTTGAGAGCGCAATGGCAGTAATGGATTAACGTTTCCTAAATGTGAGTGTAAATGTAAGAACAAATGGAATACAGGGTAAAGGTAAATGCATTTGAGTAATGGTGCCCATTGTTGCCCACTGTTATCCCTGTATTGCATGTTATTGAATGTAAATATGTCAGAAAAATGGTGACCATGTCCCCATTGGGAAATTTCCGGAAACCCCGACAATCTGTGCTTCCCTGGGAAAATCGTTTTTTAACACCATAGAGAGCCCGGGAGTAAATCTTACTTTCATTAAGAGAGGCGAGCCTCTCTTTTGCTCCATGGGTAGAGGTGAAAAATCACAATGAAAATGGAGAAAAGCATCCAAAAGAAGAGGTTAAGGTAATATTACCCTAACCTCTTGACTGGGGTGAAAATACCTAAGGTAAGCTATAGGGTCAGCATGATATCGAGCTGCCACACTAAGAAGAGAGCTCTGTTTCTCAGGGATAACAGGGAGAAAGGGAATATTTGAATAATAGGAGTATATATAGAGAGAGAGCAAAATTATACAGGTCTTAGTAATATCAAGCTGTAGCAGGGCTGCAATAAGGGTTGCATTACTGTATTTAGTCTATGTTTCAGGTCAGTAGAGCTACCCGAGTAAAAGTCCCAGAATTTTACGTACAGACATGATGTTGATTCCCTGGACGAGGTAAAAAATTTGCCGTTGCAAATGTTTCAAATGTGTTGGTACACAGTGGGAGAGATTCAGAGGATATAACCGTTTTATCCGGATAATTTACTACAGACATCGGTGTTCACTTTCAGTATATAGATAAAAAATCTGCTTGCAAGAAATATTTAGGATTTTAGTCATTCTTTAAAAACATTTTTCAAAAAACAGCCTTTTTCGCGAAACATACCCGAGAAATAGAGAATAAAAAAAACTAGCCTTCTCGGCACTCTGCAAACATTGAGAGACCTTTCTCGCCAGTCTGAGTGTATTTGGTTTTGCGGGCTTGCAGAAGAGATTAAAATAGGCAAAATAATAACTGTCTCAGAGAAAATAGATAACTGAAATTCCAGAGCCACTCCTTGCTTTTTTAGATTCAATTATGTAAAATTAATTCAATCAGCTTAATTTAGCGCTAAAATTTATGAAGGGGATAGGTGAAGGAAATCAAGCATAAAGGGAAAGTAACTCTCTTAATTAAAAAACATATTTCTCCACTTGATTTATTACCCAAAATAAAGGAGGTATTCTAGTATGAAAATCTGTAATATTTTATCTTCTTATAAAAGGTATGACCTTAATCGTCTTGCTAAGGACAAAATTGCAAATTATATAGGGCTTCCAATAGAAATACTTCGAGATGAGCTAAGCAAGGTTCTAACTACTTATGACTATATAAAGAGAAAGATACAATTCAGGAAACCTCCAGGCTATACAATATTAGATATTGTAGTGCATCGACAAGACTACTCAGTTCCTATTCAGGAAATAAAAGGCATCATCCAAGAAGAGATAAAGAATGTAATAGAGGAAGCCAAAAGAGGAGAAGGTCTGAAGGAAGATAAGCAATATGATTTATATGCAAAGATGCTCAAAACTGCCTGGGATTTTCAAGAAGACCTACTACCTCCAGAGGCAAATCTTCTAAGTGCTTTGAGAGAGTATCTAAACATTACCCGAGGTGAACATAGACTTTTAGAAGCCCATCTTGAAGTCTTTAAATTCAGTCAAACTTCCTTTAATCGGGAAATCGAACATTTTGCAAGAGAAGGCATTATATTTACACATGAGACTAATTATATAATTCCAGAAGAAACGGTTGAGCGGATAAAAGAGGTATGGGGTATTGAGCTTGACTCAGAACCATATCGGAGACTATTGAATTATTTGACAAGTTCCCAATTGTATTCAGCATTGGGTAGATTAGAACTGACAAAAAGTGGAAGCCAAGAGATGAGAATCAATCGCACTCTGGAAAAAGGAGTGAAGCCGTCTGATTTATTAAATGTCTTAACAGTAAGCGACTTGATAATGGTAGCCAACAAGAGCAAATGTCCCCGAAAATATAAAAAAGATGAGTTGATTCCTACAATAATTAGTCATATAAAAAGAGGAGAGGATATAAAACTTCCACCCGAAGAAAAACCTAAACCACTTGAGCCACGTTTAGTTACAGATGAAGCCTTTAAGGAAGCCTTATACAAATTTAGCAACTCTCAATTATACCATGTTCTTACAAAAAAGAAACTCAAAATAGGAGGGACTAAGAATCAAAGAGTTGAGAGAATTGTAAACAGTATATACTCATTAACAACTACCTTAGACACTTTAAGAAAAGATGAATTGATTAACTTGAGTAAATTATATGAACTTCCTCCGATAGGAAAGAAGACAGAAATAATTGAGAGAATCGTTCACTATTTTCGGAATTATCAAATAAAAGGAACCAAGGCTACACCCAAAGAGCTCTTTTCTATATATGAAGATTTAAGTAAACAAAACAAAAATGCTTATAGAGATATTGGTA